>JAIOQY010000012.1 GCA_021108435.1 Candidatus Aegiribacteria sp. | reverse complement strand
GAAAAGATACTGCAGATGATTACTTCTCCTCCGGCTCTATAACCTGTCTGCCATCGTAGAATCCACAATGTTTACAAACTCTGTGCGGAAGCCTTGGTTCACCACACTGAGGACAATGGCTTGTTGATTTAGCTTTCAGAGCATCGTTAGCTCTGCGTTTATCTCGTCTGGTTGATGAATGTCTTCTTTTAGGTACTGGCATCGTTCCTTCTCTTTCCCCGCTTTAACAGGATGTAACTGTATTCATGTATAAAAAAATGGTCAACTTTCCAAAGTATACTCAAATATAACTAATTCCCCGGCAGTCCGGTGTACAGAGCGGCTTCCCAGGTATTGACAGAATTATCGCTTCTCTGACAGCATCCAGAATGCTGAATCCTCCCCCAAGTATAACGGGTTCCGAATCCAGATCATCAGAGATACTTTCGTCCCATGAATAGACTCTGTAGATCTCCTCGGTAATGGCAAAACTCACTTTTTCAAGGCATCTGGCACAGGGCGTGGTAAATACAGCATCCAGAATGCCTTGACAGATAATACCCCTGTCCTGCAGATCAACTTCCAGATCTATGAACGCCTGACCGTCTCCGGGTTCTACATTTTCTATGTTCCAGTCGATCTCCCTGAGTGGAAGTTCAAATCTTTCCTTATTGATCCCGTGAGACAGACTTTTCATGTTGACAGTCAGTGAAGAGGTGTCCATCTTCATTGAGCGTATCCCTGTGCATCTGTTTCCTCAATCACCGCATTCAACAGTCTGTCTCTTTCAACCGGTGTATCCGCCTGGGCATAGATTCTTGCAAGCGGCTCAGTTCCACTCAATCTTATAAGAACCCAGCTATCATTCTCAAGGAGAAATCTAACTCCATCAGTATGATCAACTGATTTGACGGAACTTCCCGCGATTTCCGAAGGAATCGATTCAAAGAAATGCTCAATCAGGAATTCTCTCAGCCGGTCATCAAGCTTCAGGTCAATTCTTGAAACATGTACTCTGCCGTACTTAAGCCAGAGTTCTTCAAGCTGTGCGGCCAGCCCCTTTCCTCTGGCACATACCATTTCAGCCGCCAGAAGACAGGCCAGGACACCATCCTTCTCAGGAATATGACCCTTTACTGAAAGCCCGCCGCTTTCTTCCCCTGCCAGAATAACATCAGTTTCAAGCATTCTTCCTCCAAGATACTTGAATCCAACAGGAGTAATCTCAATCTCCAGGCTGTGAGCATGAGCAACTCTGTCAATAAGACTTCCAGTTGTGACTGATCTGAGTACAAGACCCTTCATTCCCTTCTTCTTGATCAGGTATTCCAGAAGCAGCGGCAAATAATCGTGAGGGGAAACGAAACATCCATTTTCATCGATTAGTCCAAAGCGATCAGCGTCACCGTCCGTCGCAATTCCCAGAGACGCGCCACTTTTTATAACCTGTGAAGCAAGGTCGACTGTTCCGGCTATTCCCGGTTCGGGATGCTGCCTTCCGGCAAAGAGCGGATCACGCTTCCCGTTGATGACTCTTACTGCGGCGCCAAGATCAACCAGTATTCGATCAAGAAGTCCGGAGCCGGCCCCGGAAAAAGCATCATAAACAACCCTCAAACCGCCCTGCCGAAAAATATCTTCATCGAGGTAATCCAGAATCGTTCCAGTATAGGCTCTGAGTAAATCATCAGTTGATACCGATCCTGCTCCTTCTGAGGGACGTATCTCTTTCTCAATCAGTTCCTCTATCACGTTGGTAGTCTCATCTCCTGCAGGTCCACCATGTGAGGGAGAGAATTTGATACCATTGTACAATGGAGGATTGTGGCTTGCAGTGAAGTTTATTACTCCGCCATGTCCGCCAAGTCTGCATGCATGAGAAAGAACCGGAGTTGGGGTGGGACGATCTGCGAGTATTGCATGAAAACCATATTCTGACATTCGTAAGGCTGTGGATTCTGCAAGTTCAGGTGAGAGAAAACGGCAATCTCCACCTATGACAATACTACTATGCCCCTCCCGCTGCAGAAGAACTGCAATTGCGTCAGCAACACGGTTTACTTTTTCCCATGTAAACTCCTTCGCAATAACCCCCCGCCAGCCGGAAGTACCGAATTTAATCTTCATAATGTATCCTCTGATACATTAGACGAAAAAAGCAATCTATCCGCAGGCGAATCCAGTTTCATGGGAAATCTAGTGACACGCAACGGAGTGCATGTCACAATTTCCCTGACAATAACCCCCCGCCAGCCGGAAGTACCGAATTTTATCTTCACTACTCACCTTCCTGAAAAAACACCAACGCTCTCTGAACCGTTTCATCGTGAGGTGTCATGGCTACGTAGAAGGTCTCCCTGTCATAGGTTCGTGCAGCAATCTCCGCAAATAGCGCTCTCTCGATATAAAACAGATTTTCTTCAAATTCTCCGGGATCCCATTCCAGATCTTCTTCATCCAGAAATTGCATGAACTCAGCCATACAAGTGCTATCAGGCCAGAATTCTTCTGGAATGTCGTGGTCAAGAACGTAATCTGTCGCAAAGCTGAAGAACATCGATCCAATAATGAGTTCCGCCGGCAGAGATCCGATGATTTCAGGAGATTCGATGGTGATATCAGGAAGAATACCCCAATCCGCAAGACTGTCTTCCTCGGGGCCATTCATGAAATCGTCGGACAGGGTTCTGTCTATGTTTCTCCCTTCAGGTGTAAAGTATCTCGCTGTAGTAAGTTTGACTCCGTAATGTCCAAGATTGTGAAAATTACCAAGATCTATCAGCGTCTGAACAGATCCTTTTCCGAAAGTTCTGTTTCCGATAAGAGTACCTGCGCCATGATCCTGAATAGCTCCCGCCAGAATCTCAGACGAGCTTGCACTCCCTCCATCAACGAGAAGAATCAGTTCTCCTGTGAAAGTGGGGCTCTTCGAAGTGAAGTACTGGTGTTCTCCGACTGCATTACCTCTGGTGGAAACAATGAGAGTTCCAGCAGGGAGGAATAAGTCGGCAATATCAATTGCTGCTGAGAACAGGCCACCTGCATTTCCCCGTATGTCAAGTATCAAATATTCAGCGCCCTGCGAAATAAGATCCCGAAGTACTGCTCTTACTTCCTTCGCAGATTCTTCCCCAAACCTTGATAACCGAATAAAGCCGGTAGTATCATCGATCATGAATCCGGCAGTGACCGATGGAAGATCAATAACATCTCTCACGATCTCGAATTCAAGGGAATCTGGTGAACCTGGCCGGACAACCGTGAGATCTACCGTACTTCCTCTTGGTCCTCTTATCTGCATCACTGCTTTATCCGTTGTGATTCCTTCTGTGGAGTTCTCGTCAATCTCTACGATTCTATCTCCTGCTTTCATGCCTGCCTGAAAAGCGGGAGTACCTTCTAGAGGAGAAATCACGGTAAGCCAATCATCCCTGATTCCAATCGTGATCCCAACTCCCTCAAAGGAACCTGTCAGCTGTATTCTGAGGTTTTCGTAGTCCTCCGGATTAAGAAGAACACTGTTCGGATCAAGGGATTCCAGCATGCCTCTGAGAGCAGCCTCGATCAGTTCTATTGATTCAACTGGATCAACGTATGTTACTGAAGTTCTGGAGAATACTTCCATGAACAGTTCAATGGAAGAACTCGTTGAAACCGAGTCATACGCAATCGCGGAGGGAAGGACTATCAATCCACCGGCAAGTAGAAGACCAGCGGCGAACATGACTGTCACCCAGCCTGGCAGGAACTTTTTCATTTATCTTTCTCCTCCGTTTTGATCGATCTTCTCGCAATCAGACTGATCACTTTACTTAAAATAATTTTGTCCTGTTGGTCAGGATTCAAAGTCGCGTCTACTAAAAAGTACCTGTCTTCTACTTTAGCCATATCAAGATACATCTGTCTGACACGTCTGTGGAAAGCGATATTCTCAAGTTCAATCCGATCGCGTTTCCGACCTTGCCTTTTGAGCCGTCGGAAACCTTCCTCAGGGTCAATATCAAGCAGTACTGTCAAATCGGGGGTAAGACCTCCGGTAGCAAGCCTGTTCGACTCCTTCACCGGTTCTGATGGAAGCCCCCTTCCTCCGATCTGATAGGCATACGTTGCGTCTGAGTACCGTTCGCAGATAACGTGCTGCCCCGCTTCGAGCGCCGGTCTTACGATCAATTCAACATTCGAGGCTCTGGAAGCAAGATACAGCATCAGTTCGGTCAAAGGTGGTACTGTCAGATCGGGATCAAGCAGTATTGATCGTATTTTCTCAGATGCAAAAGGACCGCCCGGTTCACGGGTATGAACAACTTCAATACCACTCTTCTCAAGTGAATCGATAAGAGTTGAACATCTTGATGATTTACCCGCTCCCTCAACACCTTCAAAGGTGATGAAACAGCCTGTAGAACCGTCGGAATCTCTATCCAAGATTTATTCTATTTCTTTGACTTTTTCTCAGAAGCCGTTTTTTCCTGCTTTTTCTGTCCATACTCCGTGATATACTCCTCGGTCATTCTTCTGCACTGATCATCGTAGTACTGAATGGGGGGAGTTTTGAAGAAGTAGGATGACGGAGCTTCGACGGCTCCGGAAAGTCCATTATCCAGAGCGAGTTTGGCGCATCTTACCGCATCTATGATAACTCCAGCCGAGTTCGGGCTGTCCACGACTTCAAGCTTGGCTTCAATATTCAGTGAAACCTCACCAAAACTGGTACCTTCCATGCGGATATAGCACCATTTTCTGTCATCGAGCCATGGTATGTAATCGCTGGGACCGATATGAACGTTTCTTGGTTCAAGTCCGCCGGGGAGCTGCGAAGTTACCGCATTAGTCTTGGATATCTTCTTGCTTTCAAGTCTTTCACGCTCAAGCATATTCAGGAAATCGGTATTACCGCCGACATTCAACTGGTATGTGCGGTCAAGCCTTACACCCCTGTCTTCGTAAAGGCGAGTCATGACTCTGTGCAGGATTGTAGCTCCTACCTGACTCTTGATATCATCACCGAAAACGGGAAGTCCCTTATCACGGAACCTCTTCTGCCAATATTCCTCACTGGCGATAAATACGGGAATGGCGTTCACAAACGCGCAGCCGGCTTCAAGTATCTGTTCAACGTACCATTTTGTGGCCTCTTCGCTTCCTACCGGAAGATAACTCACAACAACATCGGTCTTTGTCTTTTTGAGAATACCAACAATGTCAGATGTGGGACCGGGCGCCTTTACAATAACTTCCTTCAGATACTTCCCAAGACCGTCATGTGTCATCCCTCTTTGTACCTTAATACCCAGTTTAGGAACATCACAAAGTTTAACCGTACAGTTGGGATCAGCGAATATCGCTTCACTGAGGTCCTTTCCAACTTTGGTAACATTAATGTCAAACGCAGCAGAAAATTCAATATCATTAATATGATATCCACCGAGGTTAACATGCATAAGACCCGGAACCTTCTCATGATCAGGGGTTTTTCTATAGAACTCCACACCCTGCACAAGACTGCTGGCGCAGTTTCCGACTCCGATTATCGCTACTCTTACTTTCTTGGACATTCATTGCCTCCCTGAAGGGATTGAAACGTAATTGCAGACGGCTTTACGGGATTATTCCTCATCAGTTGAAACCTCCCTGCCGTCCCTGAATACTTTTACCATTCTTTGACCAGCTGTGAACCATGTTCCCACAGCTAATATGGCCAGTGCAAGCACTATAGCCCTTGTGTCCCATAATCCCGAAACAACAAGACCCATTATAAGCAATATGAGTCTTTCTGTACGCGTGACAAGCCCCACTGAGCATGAAAGATTCACTCCTTCAGCTCTGGCTCTGACATAACTTACCATGTACGAGCCGCCAAGCGCGGCAGGCACGAGGTAAATCAGCTCATGATGAGCAGCTCCTGCTTTTCCGGCGAGAATAGCCGCAAACATGAATAACTCACCTATACGATCACAGCTGGAATCAAAAACCGCTCCAGCCTTACTCTCTATTCCCTGCCTGCGCGCAAGTTCCCCATCCATAGCATCAAGAATGCTACCGACAATGAGAACCGCAACACCGGCAATATACTTTCCGTCCCAGACAAGCCACGAGGCAACAACTGTAAGAAGAAGACCCAGTGCTGTGACTGCAAACGGGCTTATCTTTAAAAAAACCAGTAGTCTGATAATAGGAATCAGAAGATTTCTACCAGCATTTCTAATACTATCCAGGTTCAAATAACCTCCTGGGAATTGCTTTACAAAAGCATTGTAAAATAGGAACGGGAACCGGAAGAGTCAATCAAAGTAATCTTCATCGAGTTCCTTCCCGCCAACAACAAGTGTGATCTCTCCACGCACCTTTCTGTCACCGAATCGCCTGATAACATCGGAGATATTTCCTCGAATATATTCCTCGTGTACTTTTGTTATTTCCCTTGCGATACAGACAGGTCGATTACCTAATATCCCGTGCATCTCTCCCAGATACTTCAGGAGATGATGAGGACCAATGAAATATACTATTGAACCACCATAAGACGACATCTCTTCAAGTTTTCTTTTTCTGGCTCCAACTTTTCTTGGAAGAAAGCCCTCAAACGCGAATCTGTCCACAGGAAGACCGGATCCGACAAGCGCGGTGGTAACGGCGGTTGGACCAGGAATAACTTCAATCTGGAATCCTTCCCGCACAGCAATTCTGACTGCTTTGAACGATGGATCTGAAATTCCGGGCATACCCGCATCCGAGACAAGAGCGACTGTAAATCCATTCTGGAGAAATTCCAGTAACTGGGGAAGCCTTCCGGCAGCATTGTGATCATGGTAACTGTACAGTCTTTTCATTTCAGTTACAAATTTTGCTGTTCTCCTGGTATCCTCGGCAAACACAACAGACGCGTTCTCAATCGCCTCAACCGCACGTGGGGACATATCATCCAGATTGCCTATAGGAGTGGCAACCAGGACAAGCTTTCCAACCTTGTTTGAGATGTCTGGTTTCACCGGTCGCTCTTATTCCGCTCACTGGTTCGATCAAGCAATCTCTGCTGAAGGCTCTGTATGCTGGCGGCAAGCTTCTCGGTCTCTTCCCTGTTCTTCTCAATAATAACGTTGAAAACATCACCTTCACGCGAGTGCTCTGGAAGATAATCCGCGGGAAGAAGCCACATGTGCCCTTCTTTTGTAATAAGAACGGCAATCTCCTCTTCAATTCTGTCAAGCGAAACAAGAAGCTCTCTGTTTTCTGACATATTTCTCCAATCGAAGTAAATATACAACCAATTCCGCAAGCCCGGGGCACGCACGTCCAAAAACCACCCGGGGACATGCAGGCTCTGCTGCGTGTCCCCTGAGCAGATATGCGATAGCCGTTTGCAAACAGTAACTGAGTATGTATTTTCGGAATACATGATAAACCACAAGAGGATTCTTCGACCAGGGCAATTTGACATAATGGTTGTTAGGGGGCGACAACAGTATGAGTATACAGTTCAAGCAAAATGTGGTTCTCTTTTGTGGGGCGTTGGTTTTACGAATAGCATTGGTTACGATTGAAGTATACTTTAACTTCACAGGCTTCGCTCTGCATGCTGTTTATGCGGTTCTGATACTATCCTTGTTCGTAATGATCTGGCTTGTAAATCGCCCTCTGGTCGCAGAAATCAAAAGCAAAGTACTTCAGTTTTTGTCGTGCAGTACAATAGCTCTACTGCTCACTGGCCTGTTTGTGTTGGCTATAGCAGTTCAAGGTACCCTTTTCAAGCTCTTGATAAAGGGTTCTTTTTGACGTATCTGAACAATTAAGGATCTTCCACTAAGCATTTAAATACTAACTATGATCCTGTCGTTCATCAAAGAACTTGAACTTTGAAGGGCAGGAAGGTCAGGGTTATCATTCCCCACATGTTCCCGGATTCTGGAAAATGAAAAGTCATTGTTAGATCGATCTTCCTTTCATAATGCACACCAACCGAGAAGTGGTAGCCTATCTTGTTCAATTCGACTGTCTTCCATTCGCTGTCATATCCGGTCAGATCCTGTTCCCAGTCCATGTGGATGTAGTAATATCCGAAACCCGCAGCCAGGGTGAGAACAGCAGGATTCACTGAAAGGGCAAGATCAGTCGAAAAGTAGTCAGCATCATGGTTATCGTAAGATGGATATCCCGGCAGCTGGTCCCCAAGCGGTTCTCCCATTCCGAGTGCTGCACCTGTTGTAAGCTCTACTGCGATCAGTGAAGAAAGGGGAAACTCTCCAGCAGCACCGAAGTAGCCACCTGGACCGGGATGAGTGGATATACCGCTAATATTCCCGGGAGTGAGCACACCCACTCGGGGACCGAATCGCAACTCTCCGCAGAGAGCAGGAATAGCAGACAGAAAGAGGATCAGAAAGCATTTTATCATGCATCATTGATAATCCGTACTCTAATCCTGGTCAAGTATTTTTCATTGAGCATAACAAGGTGAGTACAATCACCTCATGCTTTTCTTGCATATCTGGGAGGAGTCGTCAGGATTGCAACCGTCAAGATGGAGCTGCTCATTGATGAGTTTCTGACGGGTTTCAGTTTTGGGCAGGCTCACTAAAGGCTCCTTTTCGAGATGATCCAGCATCAAAGGCAATTGGCTACATCTCATTCATTTCAGCTATATAAGTGAAAATCTTTTCGCAAAACTCTCTTAATAACTTTGGAAGATTCCATTCGAAATCAGGGCTTTCCATGAGTCTCACTGCTTGGTTACAGAATATCTGTTTATTGCGTATTGTGCCTGATACTTCGGAGAAGACTCTCTCGGAGTCCTTCAGCTTCAGTCTCTTATCCAAGAATCTGCCTAGGCCATCGGTCTTCAATCTGGAGTATTCTCCATACTTAACATCCGATATATCACCACCATGCTCTTCGAACTTGCTCCTTATTACGGCTCTAACTACCTCTTCTGGAATTGTATTTTCGATTTCTTTACATGGTAGCACAATAAATTGTTCGCCAAGGCAATCACGGTAGAACTTCTCCCGTTCCCCGCTTCTCTTACTAGTAATATCTCCATCTGCAATAAGAATTGCATTACCACAAAGATAGTTTGCTTTGATTCTGTGTATGTTCTCATTATCGGGATCAAAGGTCCAGTGTTCAAGCGTTGAACCCTGGTACTCGACAAACGAATAATGAGTATCCTCAAAAACAAGAGAGAACCGTTCGAAGACCTCTTTGTTTGTAACTCTAAGCTCTACCAGGTATTTATGGAGGAAAGCTCTGATGTACATGCGATCAGTGATTCCCTCAACCCACACTGTAGCGTTTGTTAAGAACACAGAGGAGTTCAAGACACCGAGATCTCTAAGGATATTCGCGTCTGGAGAAGAGACTTCTTTGATCGCGAATTTTGGAGACTGTCCCCTTTCTGTTTTTCTGAATTGAAATATAGATATATCCGTGAAATCCATGGTCATATCAAGGAAGTGATTTGAATGGGTTGTAAGAAAGAATTGGTGCTTAGGGCAAAACTGAAGGGCTCTGATTAAGGCTCTTTGCATTCCCGGATGCATGTAAGTATCGGGCTCTTCAATAAAGAACAGACAACGATCGGTTTCCATAAAAGCGTTGAATGTGCAGATGATAAGTGTTTGGAGTCCATCTCCCAAGTCGTGTATGGGTAGTTGCTTCTCATCTCCAATGCGAATATGAATAATATCATCATCTTCTCTTGGGATCAACGCGATTACTCTGTTTTCAAAAAAGTTATCTGATAAGAATTGCTCATACTTTCTTACTCTTTCTCTCTTATCAGGGTCACCAAGTAGCATATGCTTCAACATGGCATACAATTCCATACCAGTAGACAGTCTTTGTCCCCCGGTAAAACCATCAAGCATACTCTGCTTTCGGTTTTTAGTGAAATAGTCCCGAACTGTTGCGTTCCAATATAGTTTACTTGGTCCCTTGACCATTATCCCTTCTTCCTCGATAGGAAGCGCCCTTAATCCTCTCAGTATTGGGATGTAGAACTTCGCTTCATCTCCAAGTCTTTCGAAATCGAGATCAGAGAATTTCTCAACGTACTGCTTCCCAATTTGTGAAATCATTGTACTTAAGTTTTTAGCAAGTGTTGCGTTACTCCCCATCGTCGTATTTGTACGAAGTGTTTGTTCCGAAGTGACTTGCGACATGATTGCAAGTTTCTCGTCAATCCGATCATAGATTGGTGATTCAGGGTCTATGTATTTAGGTAAGTTAATTACAACTGAGTCGAGAAAGGCCCTGTCAATCTCTCCAATGGAGACAACTGAGGGACCAAAACATTCACTGAGTTCGCTTCTTGCTTCATTTGCTATTAATGTAAAAGTGTGTGCGTCGTAATCCGTTGTAGAGAAAGGAAGAGGTTTCTCGCTGAAAAGAGCACGAAGAAATCTACTTTTTCCAGAGTTGTTTGGACCAATGAATAAGTTGATCTGGGAAAATGAACTGAGTTCTTCTTCATTCTCGCAGGAATATGAGCTGAAAGGATCTCTGTCAGGAAGATGAAACGCTTTATAAAGTGTATAATTACCTTCCATTTCATCTCCCCTAAAAGGTTGAAAGAATCTAACATCCACAACGATCATTGAATATCCTAGAAAAGTCATTCGATATCCAAGGTTAAATCGTAGGCGAGTGTGACATAGTTGCCAAACATGGAAATTTGGACATCATAAAGGTCTATGAATCCGACTTATAGTTGGTTTTGACCACTACTTACCAGGTTTCCCCATCTTCCCGAATAAAGAAGCCCATTTCATCTGTCTCCGAATTCTGCGGCTGCGCACTGAACGTATTAACTATCATCTACTATTCAGCCTCCTCTTAAGACTTGTCTGTACATGATGCGGGAAGGTACTAGACACTGGTAGTTATTGTATATATGATAGGTACAACAAATACCATTGTTATTAGGAGTAAGTTAAGTGATACTAAGTGACGGGAACCTTGAATCAGCCCTCAGCTTGCTGGGAGGGCGGCTACGTTTGAAGGATAAGCCTCCCGTCAGGCTTGTTGTGTGCGGAGGATCTGCTCTTATAGCTATGGGGCTTGTCTCCAGGACCACCGATGATGTCGATGTTGTAGCACTTGTGGATTCCATGGAGCGTCTTATCAGCCCCACTCCCTTTCCCATATACCTGGAGAAAGCTATCCGCGAAGTGGCCATCGTGCTAAAACTTCCTGAACACTGGCTTAACAGTGATCCCAGCAGTGATTCGGGAGGACTCTTTCAGACCGGTTTGCCTGTTGGACTCCTCAGCAGAGCTCACAGGAGGGATTACGGTTCACATCTAACTGTTTACTTCATCGACAGGACCGATCAGATCTTTTTCAAGGTCTATGCCGCCATCGACGGAGATAGAGGAAGTATCCATGTTGATGATCTGGCAGCATTGGAGCCGTCATCCAAGGAGATGGAGAGCGCAGCCAGGTGGTGCATGGAGCACGATCCATCAGAAGGATTCAGAGTGATTCTCATATCGATGTTCGAACAGCTTGGATACGGCGATGTCGCTGAAAGACTTTAGGCTTCAGCTGCTGGACCGTATGCTGGATATTGTCTGGTCCCAGTGGATTACTCTTGGCATATCCGGAAACCTCCCTCCAACAGATCGCTGGATACTGGACCCCGAGGCCCTGGTGCTTTTCACCTGCAACATCGGAAGGTATGAACCACGAGTATTCGACTCCATGCTGGAATGGCTGAAGGTCAACCAGCGATTTCTAAACGTTCAACGCCTCAAGACCATTAACAAACGTGAAAACTTCGCAGGTAAGAACCTCCTTGCAGCCATCGCACATTTGCTGATGAAGCCTGCCTCCAGATCAAAATGGGAAAGGTTAAGTGAGCAAATGCTGACGAAACCATTGAAGGAACAATCCCTCTTCCGCCTTAAGGATGGTTCCCCGCATCCTCAATTGGAAAATGCGGATACTTCCTTCAGCAAGGCAGGATACATCAGACAGGAGTTCAGGTACAGAAAAGCCATTGCGCACTTCAAGCCAGATCTCCGAGCCAATCTGACCATGAAGCTCAGAACACTCTTCGGTGTAAACTCAAGGTGTGAGGTAATTGCTTATCTGCTGACCCACGATGATGCAAACCCGACAGAGATCTCAGCTGTTACTGGTTACTCATCCAAGACCATCTACAATGCCATATCCGAGATGTACATGTCGGGAAAACTAAATAGACGAGTTAGCGGCAAGGAGTCTCTTTACAGCCTCGGAGACAATTCATGGCTGGCATTCCTCTGCCCGGATGGCAGAACAGCTAGGTGGATGGACTGGCCTAAAGCATTCAGATCTCTAGAAATCATCTGGACCGCGATTGACAACCCCCGACTAATCAATGAGGACACAGAGCTTGCCGCCTCCGAGTTGAAACTGGCGTTTAATGAGGCAAGACCTCGGCTCCAGAAGGCAGTCCCGGGTTACATCAAAGAACTGCCATCGTCCCGGGAAGGGTCGGAACTCCGGCTTGAGGAAATATGTGATGCGGTCGAAAGCCTTATTGAATATCTTGCTTAGGGATCTGGATAATCATATCCTGAAAATACGCGTGTTGCAGTTAGCACTTTTCAGAAGTAGGTTGCATTTAAAGTATTTTAGTTAACTGGAATAATTCAGCTGGATGAAAGACTCCGGAGCATTTTCAGAGGAATAATATATATGCGAATAATGCAAATTAATGCAAAATCAATTTTCATCATTTTACTTATTCCATGTTTGAGTTGGGCAGCAACCTACTATGTTGATCAAAATCATCCTGAATCCAGTGATACCAATCCAGGTACAGAATCATTACCGTGGTTAACAATCCAGAAAGCTGCTGATACAATTATTGCAGGTGACACTGTGTACATCAAAGACGGAATCTACAATGAGCAGGTTATACCGCAGAATTCAGGAAGTCCCGGAAATTACATTACATATCTTGCATATCCTGGCGATACCGTCACAATTGATGGAACCGGCATACCATTACCGGATTGGTATGGAGTGTTTGATATCACGGGCAAAAGCTATATCGAGGTGACAGGTTTAAGAGTGATTAACTCTACAGATACTGGAATTTCTGCATGGGAGTCAAATAGTATCATAATCGAGAATAACTACACCTATAACACGGTTTCCTCCGGCATTGGTGTCTGGATTTGTTCCAACATAATTATTGATGGTAATGAGGTTGAGCTTGCATGTAACGATGGCCTGCAGGAATGCATTACAGTGGCTGGCACCGATACCTTTGAAATCATGAATAATCATGTTCATCATGGAGGTCCCGGAACTAATGGAGGCGAGGGTATTGATGCAAAGGAAGGGAGTTCAAACGGGATAATCTATAAAAACTATGTGCACAATATGAATATAAACAGGTTGGGTATTTATGTGGATGCGTGGGACAAACATACCTATAACATCGATGTTTATCAGAACATTGTACATAATTGTG
>JAIOQY010000011.1 GCA_021108435.1 Candidatus Aegiribacteria sp. | reverse complement strand
GTATCCTGAAGATTCTGCTGCGGTTAAAGAAAACTTAGCAGAACCTTTGCAGATAATGAGGGATAGTTTAAAAGTGCGACATTATGCAAGAAGCACTGAAAAAACCTATCTGCAGTGGTGTTGAAGGTATTTATCGTTCTGTAGACAGGTGGTTTATCCATTCAGTTAAAGTTGAAGAGATGCGTTAGGTTTCCAGTGTTAAAAACAGGGCTGCAAGAGGGGGGAGGGTGATATTGATTGAGTGGGGTAGACCATGTCTTTCATATGGTCTTGATTCAACACTTCCAAGGTTTCCTTTTCCTGAGCCACCGTAGATATCTGCATCTGTATTAAGGATTTCAGCATATGTACCCCCTGAGGGTACTCCCATCCAGTAATTATCTCTGATAACCGGTGTCATATTAAAAACGCAGATAACTTCTCTGCCGTTCATTGATCTTCTCAGAAAGGATATGACGGTGTTTTCAGCATCATTGAAGTCAATCCATCTGAAACCTTCATTACTGCAGTCCAGTTCATAAAACGCCGAATCTTTGGAAATGATGAGATTAAGATCCTTGACAAGACTTTTAATTCCGGTGTGTTCTTTGAACTTCAGGAGGTTCCAGTCAAGTTCAGTATCATGATTCCACTCATTCCACTGGCCGAATTCGCTTCCCATGAAAAGCAGCTGTTTTCCCGGATGAGCCCACTGATAGGAGAGAAGAAGTCTGAGATTAGCGAATTTCTGCCACCTGTCTCCCGGACATTTGCTTAAGAGCGAGGCTTTACCGTGGACAACTTCATCATGAGATATAGGGAGTATGTAGTTTTCACTGAAGGCATAGAGAAGAGAGAACGTTAGTTTTTCGATATGGTGTTTTCTGTGGACAGGCTCTTTCTGGAAGAAATCGAGTGTATCATGCATCCATCCCATGTTCCACTTGAATGTGAAACCGAGTCCGCCTTCCGAAACGGGGGTTGTGACTCCTGGCCATGCGGTGCTTTCCTCTGCGATTGCCATAGCTCCTGGAAAATCTCTATGAATGATGGAATTGAGTGTCTTCATGAATTCAATCGCACCGAGATTTTCTCTTCCTCCGTACTGGTTCGGTATCCATTCACCCTCTTTTCGAGAGTAATCAAGGTAGAGCATTGATGCCACAGCGTCCACACGGAGGCCGTCTATATGATACTTGTCCAGCCAGAAAAGCCCGCTTGCCACGAGGAAATTCTTAACTTCTTTTCTGTCGTAATTGAAAACGAGTGTATTCCAGTCAGGATGAAAACCTTTTTTCGGGTCTTCGTGTTCGTAAAGA
This sequence comes from Candidatus Aegiribacteria sp., assembly GCA_021108435.1. Lineage (NCBI taxonomy): Bacteria > Pseudomonadati > Candidatus Aegiribacteria > Candidatus Aegiribacteria sp. The sequence goes on along the minus strand of JAIOQY010000011.1, from coordinate 16,117 downwards.
CATGTACCATCGAAATATCCAAGACCTGTTGCGTCAGAAGGGAAGTGCGCGGGAGCCCAGTCCAGAATGACACCAATACCTGCTGTATGACAGCTGTTGACGAAACGCTGGAAGTCCTCCGGTGTTCCGAGTCGGCTGGTAGGTGTGAAATATCCAACAGTCTGATATCCCCATGACCCGTCAAATGGATGTTCCATTACCGGTAGGAGTTCAATATGCGTGAAACCGAGTTCCTTAACCCATGGGATCAGGTTTTCCGCGAGATCATCCCAGGAAGTGAAGTCCCTCCAGTCATGCGGTTTTTTCCAGGATGGCGCATGCAGTTCGTAAATAGAAAGAGGAGAGGAGAGAGGATCGGATGTTTTTCGACTCTCCATCCATTCGTCATCAGACCAGGTGAATGATGATATATCCGCTACTACAGAAGCTGTTCTGGGTCTGTACTCCGAGGCAAGCGCGAGAGGGTCGGATTTTTCGATGATATCACTCGATTCTGTTCTGATCGAGTATTTGTAAATGTCTCCCTGTGTAATGTCTGGTATGAAGAGCTCCCATACTCCTGACGATCCTCTTGAACGCATGGGATGACGTCTTCTGTCCCAGTTGTTGAAGCTGCCGATAACACTGACAGAACTGGCGCTGGGAGCCCATACGGAGAAGAGTACGCCCTTTATGTCTCCCGCTGTCCAGAGCCTTGCTCCAAGCCTGTTGTAGAGTTCGTAGTGATTTCCCTCTGCCAGCAGATGAAGATCAAGCTCTCCAAGCTGCGGAAGGAAGCTGTAAGGGTCTCTGGTCTCCCATAATGTGCCGTCTTCGTTTTCAATTATCAAGGTGTATGAAAAAGGTTTCGTATCGGGATCGGATCGCCAGACGAAAAGACCGTCACTGTGTACTTTGACCATAGGAGCTTGCTTCTGATTCTCCACCCTTATTTGAACATCTTTTGCAGAAGGACAGAATGTTCTGACTTCAATTCTGTTATCATTATCCTCGCCGAGAGGATGCATTCCGAGGAGGCTGAACGGATCAGCAAGGCATGCGCTTGAAATAAGACTTATTTCATCATCTGTAAGGTGTGTTCTTATTCCGGGTTTCACTAGAGGATTATTATCATGCCAAGGCCAAGCAGAAGCAGGTAGCCCAGCGAATCAGTAAACGCTGTGAGTAGTATATTGCTGCCGAGGGCAGGATCGCGTCCCAGAGCGCGTAAAACAAGGGGAATTGCAGCTCCCAGGAGGCCGGCAAGACCCATATTTCCCACCATCGCAAGGAAGATAACAAGCCCGAGAAGCATTGGATTGGTATCGCCGGGGAATAGTATAGCCACAAGAGAAGCTACAAAGCCTGCTACCAGACCTACGAGCAGGCCCACTCTCGCTTCCTTGAAAATGGCTTTAAGGCTGGATGAGAATTCCATTTCTCCAAGAGCGATACCTCTGGTTATGACTATCAGAGACTGATTTCCAGTATTACCGCTCATGCCGGCAACAACAGGCATGAAAGCAACAAGCATTGCAACTGATTCAATTGTTCCATGGAATGCCCTTATGACAAGGGATGCAATGAATGCTGTGAGCAGGTTTACCCATATCCATGGGAATCTCTGCCTGAATGCGGTGGAGACAGGACTGAATATTCTGTCGTCCTCTGAAAGCCCGGCCATTCTGTACATGTCTTCCGTGGCTTCTTCTTCAATTACATCAAAAAGACTGTCACCTGGAATGACACCAACCAGTCTGTGATTGTCATCGACAACCGGAATGGCCATTATGTCGTACTTTCTTGCCAGTGAAGCAGCATCCTCTCGATCTGAATTGACATTCACCGTAAAAGGATCCGCCATCATGAGTTTTCGAATCGTAGTATTCTGAGGACAGGTAACAAGCCTTCTCAGTGGAACCACACCGGATAATCTATCATCATCATCAGTAACGTAAACGTAGAACGGGACATCCACATCTTCACTCTGCTCCCGAATCACTTCAACTGCCTGTGCGGCTGTAAGATCAGCTTTAACGGACATATAGCTGGTACTCATGCAGTACCCGGCGGAATCCTCAGGGTAGATCAGCAGCTGTTCGATTTTATTTCTTTTAAGCGGAGGAAGAATACTCATGAGCACATCTCTGCGCTCTTCAGGAATAACTTCCAGGAAAGCAAGTGATTCATTCGGTTCGAGTCCTGCAAGCAGTTCTGCAGTCATCTGATCATCAAGCCGTTCGAGGATATCCTGTAAAATACCTTCCGGGAGTTCCATGAGAACTTTGTCGGCCATTTTCTGTGAGTGAAGTATTTCGACAAGCCCCGTAGATTCAGGCGGTGTCAGGGTACCGAATAGATCCGAGATATCCGCTGGATGCATTTTCTTCAGAACAAGAATTGCTCTGTTTTTAGCACCGCTGGAAATAAGTTTACGCACATAGTCGCTGTGCGTTTGAGTCATCGGCATATTTCACCTCCCTGCAACGTGTACTGTATATCCTGTGGAAGCTAACTGAATAGGTTGTTCTGTCAATGGTTAGCATTTTTCTATGTGCTGTATCGAAAATTGTATTCATACATGCAAAGGACCGGATAGTTAAATCTACCGGGAACAGTCTGATGACTGATCCCGGTAGAATCCATTTGGTTCTGAATACCTGTTTTTGCTAGAAGCCGGCTCCAATGATCCGATAAACGATGATCCAGATTCCGACACAGATACCTGCAAGACCGAGTGTTCCCTGCTTGGGTGCCAGTTTTGCTATTGTCAGGTCAAGTTTTTCTACAGCGGCTGGAGCGCTGACAAAGGTTTTAATAATACCGACACCAAGAAGAAGGCCAAGGGAGAGAAGAAGCAGACCCGAAGCAAGCCAGGATAAGAAGCCTATTGGAGCGGCGCTGAAGAAACTCAGATTGCTGAGGAATCGTATGATAACGATTACTCCGTAAACAACTGATACTGCACCAATCCAGCCCTGATAGGGTGCCATTTTTCCGATGATTTCCTTGGCTTCAGGTTTTTTCGCAATGATAAGATTTGGCGCAGCAAGTATACCGAGTACTGCAAGCCAGATACCATCAAGATAGTTCATTGTCTCCTCCTTGTTTGGAATTGTAAATAATCTGAAAATATCAGATTAGTCAGTCTGAGTAATAACAGTTCCACGGTTCAGCTGCAACTAGTCCATCATTAGTTTGCGGATGTCTGTTCTCTAGAACCCAGGGATATTCGGAAGAGCGAGGCCCGCAATAACTCCGGTGAATATACCTACAGCAACCACGGCGATTATAAGCATAATCATGAAAGTCATCCGTTTGCTCTCGGGGATATCAAGAACTTTATCAGTGGATATCCAGAGAAGATAAAGGCTGTAGAATCCTGCTATCATAGCAATTACAGAAAGCGCAGGGATGATATAGAATACTCCGGCAACCCATGCAGGGGTGTAGGAGTATACAATAGCACGTGCGGCAACGTTGATGTCTCCGTTTCCGCCAAAGTTAGTTGAAAGCTTCTGTGTGATAAATATTACTGCAATGACAAGCCCTACACTCGCTGCATACCAGAGAATAGCATGGGGAAGAGCATACTTCAAAGGGTATCTTATAGCATGTCCGTAGATACTTCTTCCGATAACTGCATAACCTATAAAATTTCCGATAGCAGGTATTGCTGCAAGGAAAATGACATACCCCATTATAAGTTCCTTAAGGGTAGTCTGTTCGTCCTTTACCTTAACAAGGAATTCAGCAGGTTTGGTGAGGAGTTCCTTAACTTTTTCAATCAAGGAATTCATATATGGTCCCCTTTCATTTTTAAATGTTGAAATTTTCAAATTGCAATATAACTGAAAATCATGAAGAATCCAGAGTGTAATAATCGAAACAACTCTGGCATTTCAGTACGGAATTAAGGCAGCAATATTGACACGCTGGAACTTCAGGGGTAGCATTGGGTTTAATCAGCAAATACAGACTGTCCACTATTATCCGGGAGATGTGATTTGCATAAGAAAACAGATGCTGAAAAGAGAGATTACTTTAGAACGAGCATAGGGTGCCAGCTTTCTGTCAGTTCCGAGGATATGCCAGTACTACCTGTAACCGCTTTGAATGTCAGCGCCTCAGGGATTTACTGTGTAAGTTCCAGGAGTATTGGTGAACTGACAAGAGTTGAACTGTTATTGCGAGTATATGATGGTGATGAAATTCCTGCCCGAGCGGTTGTTATCAGAGAAGAACAGCTTTCGGACGGGTCATACGGTCTGGGTCTGTTTTTCACAAAGATCTCAGAAGATGGGAGAAATACTATCATTGAATACACATCTGACCTTGAGACAATAGGATGAGTTAGCATGTATAAAATACTGATACCGGTTCTACTTCTTGGATTTTCCGGTTTGCAGGCAGCGAAATATGCCGGAGAATTTCTCTCCGTTGGTGCCGGAGCAAGGAGTCTCGCCATGGGAGGCGCTTTCTGCGCCATAGCTGATGATGCCACCGCTGGATACTGGAATCCAGCTGGACTATTCCGAATAAATGGGCAGGAAGCACAGTTCATGCACTCCGAGAGATTCGGTGGAATTGTGAAGTACGACTATCTGGGTTACGGAAGGTCAAACGGTATTACGGGGCTTGGCGCAAGTTTATTCAGGACTGATGTAGGGGATATCGCCAATACACTCAACCTTCAATATCATGATACCGGTTCTGACGGAGTGTTTGGTGTAGATGGTACCGGTGAACCTGGAGACGCGGGCGACGATGATTACGATCCGGATACAAATCCCGATGGTACCGAGGGTAACGGGAACTGGGAAGCAGGTGAGGAGATCATCCACGATGAGAGCCTGATCACATACGAAAGTGGAGTCGACTGGGCTCTGTATCTCACATGGTCCCGCAGTATCTCATCTGATTTCTCTGTTGGAGCCTCAGCCAAAATAATACAGAGAGGCTTAATGGGTTACAGTGCTTACGGTCTCGGACTGGATCTTGGAGCGAAATGGTGTCCTTCGGAAGCCTTTACACTTGGTCTGAATCTTCAGGATATAACCGGAACCCACTTGTTCTGGAATACAGGAAGCACTGAAAGCATTCTTCCAACGGTAAAGCTTGGTATGGCTGTAAGATGGCCTCTGTCCAAGTTCGCGACGGTAGCGACTATAGCGGCTGATTCCGATTTCAGATTCGAAGGCAGGGAGTATTCAGCGCAGTATCACTTTTATGGAATCAGCCTTGACACTCATATAGGGGCTGAATTCCTGATAAAGGATCTGGTGGCCCTCAGAATTGGTTCTTCTGAAGGATCAATGACAGCAGGACTGGGTCTGAAGTTCAGCCTTCTTAGTCATCCAGTAAGTCTCGATTACGCATATCTAAGCCATCAGGAACTTGATGCCACTCACAGAATGTCACTTGGAGTCGGCTTCTGAGGAACCGGTAGTTTCTTTATGCCTTATTTTGAGGAACTGATCAGAAAAACCATTCATACTGGGTCAATTATTATCCCTGTCGCAGCGGTAATTGTTTACAGGATGTATCCGGTAAACGGAAGGATATATCTTGCCAGCGCTCTTGCCGTCATCTCTGTCTTTTTTATTCTTTTCGACATTCTTAAGGCAAGATTCAGGCCCTTTAAGAGCTTCATACTCGGTGTTTTCGGGAAAGTACTAAGGGAGAGCGAACTTGGTGGCGGGATGACCGCTGCAACGATTGTTTTTGCTTCAGCCTCTTTTACCATACTTGTCTTTCGTCAGGAAATCGCGATTGCCGCTCTAGTGTTCCTCAGCCTTGGTGACAGCGCTGCAGCGCTTGTAGGCAAGCACTTCGGAAGGATTAAACTTGTCGGTAACAGAACTCTTGCCGGCAGCCTTGCCGCCTTGAATAGCTGTCTTCTTGCGAGTATTGCGATTCTATGGCTCTCACCGCAGTTCGGCTGGAAACTTACTCCAATAACATTGCTTGTCGGTTCGGTAGTCGCCACGCTTTCCGAACTCTTCGATCTTCCCCTTGATGATAATTTCCGGATACCGGTATTTTCCGCTCTGGCAATGGAACTGATACTGCCGGGATGATGGCTCTGTCAACTTACTATATGGATGTCTACGGATGCCAGATGAACGTACACGATTCGGAGATCATTGCCGGAATACTGAAATCAGACGGATTCACAAACGTTGAGGATCCAGGATTGGCCGATGTCATCCTTCTCGTGTCATGTGCGGTAAGAGAACACGCTGAAACCAGGGTTCTCGGAAGAGCCTCTCAACTTGGCGGAAAGTGGCAGAACAGAAAACAGGGGAAACCTCTTATAGTGCTCTGTGGCTGCGTGGCACAGGAACATGGTCAGGATCTTCTGGACAGATTCCGTAATCTCGATCTTGTTGTAGGACCGGATTGTTACAAGGATCTACCCGTATTAATTCAGAATTCTGCGAGACAGGCTCTTGTGGAGTTCAGAAAGGGAGATTATACAGGCATTGTTCCGCTCAGAAAGAGATTTCCCGGAGCATTTGTCACAATAATGCGTGGATGCAACAATTTCTGTTCATACTGCATAGTTCCCTATGTCAGAGGGAGGGAGCGAAGCAGAAGTGCCGATTCGATTATTAGAGAGATAAGATATCTCTCTGAGAAAGGCTACAGAGAGATAACACTGCTTGGACAGAACGTTAATTCATACCGTGAACTGGATACATCATTCCCGGATCTGCTGGATAAGGCGTCCGACGCTGCAGGCTCTGCCTGGGTACGGTTCGTGACCAGTCATCCTCGCGATTTAAACAGAGAGACAGTTGAAGTGATGGTTTCGAATGACAATATCTGCAATCATCTTCATCTTCCTGTGCAATCAGGTAGTGATGGAATACTGCGAATGATGAATCGTGGTTATACAATTGCTGAGTATCTTGAGAAGATCAGAATACTCAGAGACGCGATTCCTGAAATAGTGCTGACAACTGATATCATTACAGGTTTTCCGGGGGAATCCTTAGATGATTTTCAGAAAACGGTCTCTCTGCTTGATGAGATAAGGTATGATAACGCTTTCCTTTTCAAATACAGCGAACGTAAAGGCACATCCGCATGCGATCTGGGTGATGTCATACCTGAAGATGTTCGTCTTGAGAGACTTAACTATCTTCAGGAATTTCAGAGGGGTATAACACTCGAGAAGTCCGGCAAGTTGAAAAACCGTGTTCTTGAAGTTCTTGTTACAGGCAGCGCGAAGAAACCGGATCAGCAGGCAGCCAGAACCCGCGGGAACAGAATGGTCATACTTCAGGGAACGGATTACAAACCGGGGACTTTCGTTGATGTCAGAATTATGCGAGCCGACGGATGGACGCATTTTGGTGAACCAGTCGGAGAAAAGGATATCTGATGGCACTTCTGAAGAGAATTGAGCGCCGGGGTAGAAAATATCTCTCAGGGATGCTCTGCGCTGTTCTCACTTCGGGCAGGAATACTGAGCTGCCTTCAGATCCATCCAGAATACTTGTAATCAGAACTGACAACAGGCTGGGAAATCTTGTTCTGCTGGAACCTCTGCTGCGCAGTATAAGGGAAAGATTCCCTGAAGCCTATCTTGAAATCCTTGCAAGTGACGTTTTTTCAGAATTACTGGAAAGCCAGGGATACAGTGTAATCGGAGTCGACAAGAAGGGTCAGATAAGAAATCCCTGGAAATTCGTACGCCTGGTAAGAGAGCTTCGCAAATCCTCGTACGATGTGGCAATTGACGCTGCCCATCCTCATTCATTTTCACTGTCCGGAGCCGTGTCCGCAGCGATGTCAGGGTCAGAATGCAGAATAAGCACTTCAACCGGGAAGAACAACGATGGATGGTTTACTCATACTGTACCCGCACCTCTTCTTGAATGGCATGAGAGCCGTGCTCTGCACAGCCTTGGAAGTGTCTGGGATAAATGGCCTTCATGGTCACCTCCGCTCCTCAGAAGCCTTCAATCAGAAAAAAGGGATGCTGTCGGTCTCCATGTCGGCGCAAACGGGATAAAGCAATATCCGCCGGATCTGATGGAGAAGCTAGTAGAGATGATATCCGACAGGATTCATCTGGAGCTTTACTGGGGAAATCTGGAAGAGAAGGATACTGCTGAATATCTGGGTCGGAATTACGACGCAGAAGTAATGCCGGAACTGACGGTTACCGGAATGATTGACCGAATTGCCGGGCTGAAAGCATTCGTTTCGGCGGATAATGGCCCGATGCATGTAGCATCAGCCCTTTCAGTTCCTGTAATAGCTCTGTTCAGAGTAGATAATCAGGAAAGATTTGCGCCACTATCGGACGGATCGGAAGTTCTCTATGCTCCTGAGGGAGCTGATCCCGCAGAAGTTATCGATATCATTGAAAATGCGATAATAATTTAATTACTCCTGATCAGCCTTTCTGTCATTTTCCAGCTCCTTTAGAACCTCCTGCACAGTAGTTTCCGTGGAGGCGAGCCTTCCCCTGAGGTTTCGAATAAGATCTGCGGCTCTGCGAACTTTGATCTCAAGCTGGTCTACAGGGCAGTCATCTCTTCCGATTTCATCAACCAGATTTGTCAGTTCTTCAAGGCAATTCTCGTACGATGTTCCATCTTTTATTTTTTTCTCAGTCATTATCAGCCCTTTCCGGGGTAACCCTCTTTGCCTCGGCATTTATGGATCCGTCCCTGAATAATATCTCAATATCGTCATGTATCTTAACGCTTCTGATAGTTTTGATCAGCGTACCATTCTTATCTCTTACAGTTGTCCATCCTCTTCTGTACAGTCTTTCAGGATTATTCCCTGTTATTACCGCATCAAGGCTGTCCAGCTGCATGGATAAGGTATTCAGTTTTCCGGAAAAGGATAAGATCAGTCGTTCTGAAAGAGAATGGACCTTTCTTTCTCTCCGATCTGACAATCCCGCGGTAATTGCCTTTTCAAGGGACAATCCTGATCTGTTCAGCCTTCCTGACGTATAAGAGAGATTATTCTGAATATGTTTCACAAGCCAGTTCTCAAGTGTTTGCAGTTCATGAAGCTGGGTTCTTAATATCATGCCGGCTCCCCGCGCGAGGATATTTGCGCTGCCCGAAAGCCTTTCTCGAGCTGATGCAACTCCTCTGGAAGCGGATCTGTGCAGCACAACCGCGAGAGATTCAATATCTCTCATGAGATCAGCTACACGGTTTACAAGTATATCTGCTGCGTGAGTAGGTGTTTTAGCTCTTGCAAACGCTGCAAAATCCGGAAGAGTGGTGTCGGTTTCATGACCGATTCCCGAAATGACCGGCCACGGAACCTGCGAGATTATTCGGGCGATATGTTCATTGTTGAACCAGGCCAGATCAGTGGCTGATCCGCCGCCTCTCGTAAGAACCACAACATCGATGTCAGGTATGGATAGAAGTGCGTTAAACGCTCTTATTACGCTATTTGCAGTATCCGTCCCCTGCATGACGGCCCAGGCTGCATACACTTTAAAAGGAAAGGAACTGGTACTCAGCCCATGCAGGAAATCATGACTGGCAGCGGATTCTTCTGCTGTGATCAATCCCACCTTCAGGGGAGCCTTCGGCATTATGAGTTCACTGTTTGAGGTGAGGACTCCTTCGGGAGTCAGTTTATCCACCAGTTTTCGAAGAAGAAGAGCCTGATTTCCCATTGTCCACGCCGGATCTATACTATCAATGATAAACGAGTACTTCCCGCCTGCTTCCCAGAGAGATACTTTTCCTTGAACCCTCAGGCTCATTCCCTCCCGAAGCTCAAAAACGCTGCCTTCTCTGGCAAATTCGCGGACAACTCCTGCTCGATTAGAGGCAAAGAGAACGCAGTCAATTACCGCAAGGGGTTGAGTCATGCCATCAGGGGAGGGTTCTACGAGCTGGAAGTAAGTATGACCTCTCTGGTTTACCTTAGGTGTTCTGGTTAGTTCTCCCCGAACCCAGACAGGTCCGGGGAAAGCAGTGGTCAGAAATTCACTGACCCGCCTGTTAAGTGAAAGAACCGTGAAGTCCGGGGTGCAGTCAGAATATCCTGAGATGGTAATCCCCGCCGGTCTCACCTATATCATGTATGATGATATAAGCCGTTCCGGTATACGGTGCTGTTAGAACTAAATCCTCCACGCCTTCAGAGGCACCTTCAACCAGAGAGAAATCCCTTGAGTACATATAATCCTCGAAATACGGCATCTGAATGAAACTGTTGTAGTCCATTTCATCGGAAGCTACAATGATATCAAGATCCATTCCGCCGGTCTCGTCAAAATCCAGAAGGATCCAGTATTCATATCCCTCTTCAAGGGATATTGTGTACATGGCAGTAGCACCTCTTGCTATGCTGTCATCTGCATCCAGCAAAGGAGTCGGTGTAGAGACAGATACAAGAAAAATCATAAGAAAAATCATAAATTCCCTTTCGGTAATACATTCTTCAATCTCAGTACATAAGATTCCCCAGAATTGCCTTCCGGTCAAGTTCAATAATGAAATCCGCTATTTCGTGTTTTCTCGGGATTTTCAACCATTCTATTCTTTTCCACCTTCTGCGTTCCAGTTCAGTGTTTTCAATGCATCAGTTTTCGGGAGTTTTGATTTCCTTCAATTTCGGGAATTCCACAGACTTTCATTTCTTTTTCCTTTCTCTTCATTTCCTGATTCAATTCCTGAATTTTTCACTTTTTACTTTTTACCCTTCTTTTCCCTTCGGCGGGGGAGAGGGGTAAAATTCGAATTCAGGAAATAATGCGACAAAAATAATACCTGGATGAATTATATCTGAAATCATTTCATTAGCAGGACGGTGGCTTACATGGTAACTCGCCATCGGAGGTAGCGATAATACTCAAGCTGGGAGCATGTGGGTACATGAGGCTGCGAGATTCCACATACTATCCCACAGCCTTCTGAAGACAGTTTAATAATAATTAAAAACTAAATTAACGTCATAGGTTATAAACAGTAAGAAATACATGTGGGGTAAGATACGCAGATGATGTGAAATATGGCGATATTTATGGAAAGATAGTAAATAATACGACAATATTTGATCTTTCGAGCAGATGTTATTCATGATATTTCTTTCTACTGATATAATTACAATAATTGCAATATCCCATGGTAAGAGTAGTTAACAGTGTATTTGCATGCAAATCAAGCCCAATTTCAAGCCCTGAAATAAGGAATTCAGGATGGGTAATTCTTCACTTGCATTGCTTTTCGCATGCTGTATCTTTGATACAGAAGAAATTTTTTCACTGATTCAAACATAATGGAGGATACTTGAGCAAGAATGAGATTGCAGCAGGAAACACCATAGCTCTCAGGATACCGGACGGGAGAATGGTATCACTTTCAAAGGATATTTCTGACGACATTCAGACAAAATCGGTTCCTGCCGGTACAGGTGACGGAAGGGAAGTATACCGTAGAGGATTGATTCTCGCGCTTGATCAGGCTGTGAAAAGAGCATTCCCGGATGCAGAATTATGGGTAGAGCACTCGATTTCACTCGGCTTTCGGTGCAGATTGGAGAACAGACCGGATATCAGTGCAGAGGAGCTTGTTGAGAGATTAAGTATTGAACTGGATCGGATTGTCAGTGAAGCCATCCCTATAGAATCAGTTAAATCAGATCTTGCTGATAATAAACAACTTCCGGAGGATTTCCGACGGCTTCTTTCCTGGAGTTCCCATTCGCGCGAAATCAGAGGGAATATGCTGGAAAGCAGTTGTGCTTTTGCACTCGGACCTGCCGTTTCGAATACGTCATGGCTCACAAAATGGGAACTGAAGCCACTCTCAAGGGATTTTGTATTGAGATTCCCGGGAGCTGCCTCATGGCCCGAGATAAACGAGTGGAAACCTCGATGGAAACTGAACAGGGAATTCGACCTCGAGGAAAAGCACTTCGCACGCATGCGAGTGCAGAATATCGATCAGCTCAATCAGCGTATAGAAGAGGATGGCGGCAGACAGCTGGTAATAATGAGCCACTTCTATCAGACATATAGAATGGTTCAGATCGTTCAGAAACTCGAAAAAATGTATCCATCCAGAAGGATCATCACGATCGCGGGACCATCATCCAGCGGCAAGACCACTTTCGCAAAATTACTCATGACATACCTTGTTGCCAAGGGCTTCGGAGCCCGAGTGATCAATGTTGACAACTATTTCAGGAGTCGTCACGAGACTCCCAAAGGTCGTGATGGAAAGCCTGATTTTGAGTGCCTGGACGCTATCAATACCGAACTGTTCGGTGAACACCTGAATATCCTTCTTCAGGGGAAGGAAGCGAGAACACCAGTATTTGATTTCCATGAAGGTATCCGCATTGACGATCAGATTCCAATGAAACTTGAGGAGAGAGAATTCCTTCTAGTAGAGGGCATTCATGGTCTGAATGACGAGTTAACGCCGGGAATCGATGAAGAATCGAAATTCAGGATCTATGCTTCGGCATTGACACAGCTGAACATTGACAGAATAACAAGAATGTCCACTTCGGACAGCAGACTAGTCAGGAGAATGGTTAGAGACAGCACGCAGAGAGGGTATTCCGCGGAAGAGACGATTACAGCCTGGCCATCGGTAAAGAGAGGTGAGAGAATGAACATTTTCCCTTTTCAGGAGGATGCTGACGCGATGTTCAACTCTTCGCTTGCCTATGAGCTGCCCGTACTTAAGAAATACGCTGAACCACTGCTTCAGAAAGTGAAGCCGGGTTCACATGCTTACCATACCGCAATGAAACTCCTTGACCTTCTTGATCTTATAAAACCTATTGATGAGGATCTTGTTCCAAGAACAAGCCTTCTGAGGGAATTCATTGGTAATTCGATCTTTACGGATAAGAAATGATAAAATTAGAAGAAAATTACCAACTTATAAAGGATGACAGACGTTTATTCGATATCCGCTTCTGGCAATCTCAGGGAGATATAGCTATTTTTGAAGCGGTAACGAATATGCTTAATGATTATTTTTTGATTCGAGGAAAAAATGCTGACGAGTCCAGACTTCAAAGAACTGTTGAAAATTTTCGAAAAGCATGAAATCCGTTATCTTATAGTTGGTGGATACGCAGTTATGAAATACAGCGAACCACGATTCACGAAAGATCTTGATGTCTTCATTGCGACTGACCCAGATAATGCGAATAGAGTGTATACAGCATTGAAGAAATTTGGTGCACCGCTGGAGAATCTTACTTCAGATGATTTTACAAACAAAGATTATTTCTATCAGATGGGCAGGCCACCTTTGAGGGTCGATATCATGATGTCGATTCCGGGAATCGAGTTTGATCGGGCATGGAAGAATCGTGAAGTCGTTGAAATGGATGATCTTAAGATATATTTCATTTCGCGGTCTGACCTCATACGATCAAAAGAAGTAAGCGCAAGACCACAGGATAAGATCGATGCAGATAATCTTAGAAAAGCCGAACGATTGGATGCGTATAACAATAAATAGTGCGCCGTCTTTCCTTCTGAGGAAATTCATTGGTAATTCGATCTTTACGGATAATGATGGAAGAGAGGACAAATCATGATAATTCTACTTTTAGCGCTTATAGCGGCTCCAGGACCAGGTCCGGACATGACCGTTCTGAGCCGGCCTATAGCCGGACCCTACATGCATCTCCTTTATGAGCAAAAGGCTTTGCATGATTACGATGCTGTTCACTATACAGTCTGGGTGGAAGTACTGCCTGATATCGGAGAACTGGAAGCCACCGCAGGTGTTCTCTTTTCATCTAATGTTTCGAATCTGAATGAGATCCGGTTTGATTTTCTTCAGATGCAGATCGATTCAGTATGGGATACTACCGGTCCTCTGGTGTATTCTCAGTTGGAGGATTCGGTATTCGTTACTCTTTCCTCAACGATGAATCCAGGCGATACTTCAGAGGTATATCTGGCATATTCTGGAATTCCATGGAATGAAGGAGCCGGCGGCTTCGGGGGGTTCTGGTTCTATCCTGACGTTTATTTCCATATGGGCGTTGGTGTTTATACAGATCCGCCGTCACTTGGAAGGGCCATCTTCCCGTGCTGGGATCATCCTTCAGACAAGGCCAGCATTGAATTCTATATAACCGTACCGGATGGTCTGTATGCTGTCGCAAACGGTGATATGGCCTGGAAAAAGGTATCCGACGGTAAAGCCTTTTTCCACTGGGTGCAGCCGCAGCCAATGCCTACATACCTTGCTGCTTTCTCAGTGTCCGATTACGCGGTTCTTCAGGATTCAACTTACAGCTGGATCTGGTATTACGTATATCCGGACGATATAGAAGATGCACTCGTAAGTTTCCAGAATGTGAATCTCATGATGGATCAGTATGAGAGTACGTACTCTGCATATCCATGGGATACTAAATTCAGCTATGTCGAGACGCCCAAAGGTGATATGGAACACCTGACACAGGTTTATCATATCTATTATGCCATTAACGGATACAATAATTATGACTGGCTGCTTGCACATGAAATGAGTCATCACTGGTGGGGCAACTGCGTAACAGAGGAGATCTGGACAGATGTCTGGCTGTCCGAAGGATTTGCTGTCTACAGTGAGGGCGTATGGGCAGAATATTACGGCCCTGAAGCTTACGATGATTACATGGTCAACGATATCATGCTTCCATATCTGAACAGCGGGGAGCTTTTCCCAATCACCAATCCTACCAATCCTTCGGAGATGTGGAGCTATACGACCTATCAGAAGGCCGCAAGCGTCCTTCATATGCTCAGGCATATACTCGGGGATACGGTGTTCTACAACACTCTGCATAATTATTTCAATGAATTCGCATACAGTAACGCTACGACTGATGATTTCCGTGATCACGTTGAAGCAGCATCAGGAGAGGATATCGACTGGTTCTTCGACACATGGCTGCATGACTGGGGCTATCCTATATACTACCTTGAGTATAACTGGGTTGAAAATGCCGGTGACTGGGATGTAACCGTTGATCTGGAGCAGGTTCAGACAGTCGGACCGATTTTCACCATGCCGCTTGAGTTCGGGATATACGGAACTTCCGAGGATACGCTTGTTGTGATGTGGAATGATCTGCAGAGTCAGAGCGAAGTATTTACCGTTTCTTTTGAACCGAATGAAGTTCAGTTCGATCCGGGGCATTACGTTCTTTCCCCGCACCTTACAGGAATTAATGATCGTCCTCTGCCTCCGCCTTTCGGCACAGGAACCCTTTACTTCACGCCCAATCCGACGATGTCCATGACAGTCCTGAACTGGAGCGGAATGGCCGATTCAGAGCTTTCAGTGACACTTTATGATCTTTCAGGAAGAATGATCAGGGATTGGAGTCTTTCCGCAGGAGACAGGCATATGGACCTGTCCTCCGTCCCTTCAGGGCTTTATCTGGTGGAAGCTTCAGGTCCGGGTAACATCCGTCAGTCAGCCAAACTAATCATCCAGGGTAGGATGTGATATACTGAAGAAGGGAAAGAAGTGAGTAAAAAGAAGATCAAGCTTCTCTCGATTCACCGTCTTGAGGGTCTTACTGATGGTATATACGCGATTGCCATGACAATTATGGTTCTCAGCCTTCCTGTACCGAAAACGATACACAACATCAGTTCAAACAGTGATCTCCTGGATCATCTTCTTGATTACTCGGAGCTTTTCTGGACCTATCTGATCAGCTTCCTTCTTCTGGGAAATTTCTGGATAATTCAGCAGAAACTTTTTAAATACGTGAAAATTACCTGCGAAAAACATCTATGGGCTAATCTGGGAGGACTTCTGGTTGTCTGCGTGATTCCTTTCTCATCTTCACTGATCGGGAATCACGTAGATTACTTTGTTGCCAACATCTTCTTTCATGCCAATATATTCCTGATAGGGATGTTTTTCCTTCTTCAGTGCAGATCACTTATAAAGCATCCGGAGATGCTCAATGAGGGTGTTGACAGGAGCGCGATTGGACGGATAATCAAGATCAACCTCGTTCTTCCATGTCTGTCCATCACCGGGATGGTTGTAGCCTTATTTGCACCCGCATGGAGTCCTGTAGTTTACATACTCGCGCCGTTTCTGACATCGCGGATCGCGAACCGAACCCAGGGTCGGACATAACAACGTACACTTGTGAA
>JAIOQY010000010.1 GCA_021108435.1 Candidatus Aegiribacteria sp. | reverse complement strand
TATACCGCAATAAGAGCTCTGCGCAAAACAGATAAACCCCTGATAATAGTATTCTGGTTCTCAGTGCTGATGTCGCTGGTCTTTCTGCCGTCTGTTATCCGAAACGGAGTAATACCGGATTCACGATCACTTATTCTCCTGATATGCATTGGTATCTTCGGCGCTTCGGGACAGCTTTTCATGACTTCAGCATACAGATATGCTCCCGGAGGCAAGGTTGCAATATACGGCTACCTCAGCGTGATCTTTTCAATGCTCTGGCAAACAATGTTCTTCAACTCCATACCGAGTTTGGCTGTTTTTGCAGGCGCAGCGCTGATTCTGCTCGGGGGGTGGATTAATTATCGAGTCAGATGATCAGTATGATGAAATATTTACCAGGCTGATCTGCTGTTGACCATGTAGAAAACGGGCATCGCGATGGCAACCAGATCAGCGTACTCCTCAGGTTTTCTGCGTCTTCCAAAGTTGATCATCAGGACATTTCCGCTCATCTCGAAAGTCTTGAAGGCTTTTCTCTGCTGCAGAAGGTGCTGCCTTAACTCATGTCCGAATACCTGAGGGGTGCGAACTTCGTCCCCCTTGATTACGAATGCTTTTGAGAATTCGGGATCTTCCGAAAAATCAATATCCTGAGCACCAAATTTTTCTCCAACCCAGTCAAACAGTGCCACCTGCCCCCGCAAGAAAGTCACTGGCAGATCAAGCCCTTCTTTTTCAAGAATGCAGATCGTCTGTTTATGAACCTTTGATGAACGTCCTTTGCCGGTGTTGTGATATGTTGTGTACTGATAATCAGCCAGATGAACCTTAACTCCTTCCGATTCCCACTCCAGATAATTCTTCATTTTCCGGCTGCTTCCGCTGTTGAAAAGTCGAAACGGGAAGCAGGTATGTTTTTCTGTATCTTTAGGAGTGAATTTCGCTCCAAGCCGATGTGATATCGATTCCCACGCTGAAGTTCGCTTCTTCTCAAACAAGAAAACCATCCAGATAATTACACCCGCAAGAACTAATAAACCGGCAATTGGAAGGACAACAGGATTCATAAGCATTCCTTTCTTTTTACAAACGTCTTGAAAGAGTATATACATAATGCAGGAGAAATTGAAACCGGTCAACAGTAAAGACAGCAGTATGATAAAAGTAACCGAAAATATCAGTATAAGTGAAACCGAGATCGAGCTCGAGTTCACACGCTCAGGCGGACCCGGAGGCCAGAAGGTCAATAAGACATCCTCCGCCGTAGTACTCAAATTTGATATTGACGGTTCGCCGTCTCTTTCAAAAACTGTAAAGACCCGGCTGAAGAAAATCGGCGGCAGCGGAGTAACCACTAACGGTATATTGATAATCCATGCTAGACGATACCGGTCACAGACCATGAATCGTGATGATGCCGTGCAGAGACTGATCAGACTGCTTAAAAAGGCGGCTCACAAACCGGTAGAACGCAAATCAACGAAACCGACTCTCGCCTCGAAGAAAAAGAGACTTCAGGAAAAACGGGAACGGAGCCTGCTGAAAAAGAAACGCGGGTTCAAAGCTTCAGAAAACGATATGGATTAGTTATTTCTTTTCACAGTTTTTTTTGTATATATTCTTATAGTGCTGGTATGTTATTTTCTTATTCATTTTCAGATACGGACTGATTTGAAAGAATCAAGGCTCTACGATGGAAAGAATTGCCCATGCCCTTCTGACTGCAGAAGAAGAGGCAACTGCAAGGAATGCATACCTTTCCATCACGACAGGCACCAGCAGACCTACTGCGAATTCCTCCTGAATAAACTGCAGGGCGGCGGAGTACCTGAGAGATCGCTTCCTACAGGGAAGATGATACGCCTCATGGACTACGGCCCCTGCGCTGGTTGAGCAGGCAAGCTGAATCCGACCAGGCTGGCCGGGATACTTGAAAAGCTTCCGTTGCCTGATTCACCCAATCTTATCGTTGGCATGCAGACAATGGACGATGCAGGGGTTTACAAAATTTCAGACAGTGTCGCTCTGGTGCAGACTGTTGATTTCTTCTATCCGATAGTGGACGATCCCCGCAGCTTCGGCCGGATTGTCGCCGCGAACAGCATGTCCGATATCTGGGCTATGGGTGCGAAAGCAATAACGGCTATGAACCATCTTGGTTATCCAGCTGGAAAAATACCACCGGAAGCTATCGAGGAACTTCTCATTGGCGGCGCTGAAAAACTGCATGAAGCCGGAGTTGTACTTCTCGGCGGTCATACACTAGAGCAGGAAGAAATGGTATACGGCATGAGCGTTACGGGGCTGACCGATCCCGAATCCGCTTTGACCAATGACAACGCCAGACCGGGCGATGTTATTATTCTGACAAAACCAATTGGAACAAGCGTCTACTGCGATGCAATGCTCAATGATGGACTTACCACAGAACAATTTTCGCTTTTCGTATACTGGATGGAACGCCTTAACATGTACGCGTCTGAAGTAATGCAACGATTCGATATAAGCTGCCTGACCGACGTGACAGGCTTCGGACTCCTCGGACACACTCTTCCAATCGCGAGAAATGCCGGAGTAAAACTGGTCTTCCGATCAGCAGATGTTCCCCTTCTTCCCGGTCTTCCTGATCTGCTTGACAGATTCAATCCAAGCGGAGTATGCAAATGCAAGGATTTCGTTGAACCACACCTGAAGATGCCGGAAAACCTGGATAAGAGATATTTCATACTTTTCGCTGAAGCGCAGACTTCGGGCGGATTGCTGGCAACTGTGAGACCGGATCAGGCCGAAGCGCTTGTGAACGCTCTTAAAGAAAATGGTGATACAGAATCAACCATTATCGGAAGAGTCGAGAAACTGGATGATCCCGCCGTGTTCCTCGAAATCGAATAAATAAGAAGAAAGAAAATACGATGGAGAACTTTCATGAACAGATCCAGGAATTAAAGAACAGAATTGAACTGCTGGAAAAGGACAGCCCCGAAGATAAGTTATCGATAATTGTTTTTTCCGGTTCACTGGATAAACTTATTGCAGCTTTCATTATAGCAAC
>JAIOQY010000009.1 GCA_021108435.1 Candidatus Aegiribacteria sp. | reverse complement strand
AGATAAGAGCGCGTGAGTCTATACAGTGACTGTCCGTTTTAAGTTAAGCGCTCCAGGCTTTATGAACAGGGACTGATCTCGGTAAAGGATTTGTGGGTGAGGATTCACTACCCGGCTACGGCCCGGTAACCCTGGTGAAACGCCCTGTGCGGAGCCGCATGCAGGGTGTTGAGGGGGCTGAGGGAGAAAAACCCTCAGCTACCCGATTAGGTTTTGCTGCTATGTCCCACTGTTATGGCTACATTTCCCTTTTTGTGTCCTTTTTCAACATTCTTGTGAGCCTCGGCGATCTGTTCCAATGGCTACTTTTCTTCTGAGTGGTTTAAAAAAGATGGAATAGACTCATGCTTCTTGTTTAGGCCACTTCCATGCATACCAAACGACCAATGCAGTAAACACAAGGTATACAATTGACCAAAATGTCTCATAAGCGGAGAATGGCCATAGGAAAAGAGCTAAGCCCAGAAAAATGAGATCAAACGCAGCAAAGAATATGCCTATGCTGCGGTTTGCCCAGCGATTCGCTTTATCTTTCAACGTCAGAGACAGGAAACTCATAAGAATCGGAACCGCAAAAATTATTGACATTACCAACAATAATTCATTGGTTACTGGTACGCTTGAGGTTCCCGCTAACAATTCCTTTAGTGCCACCGGATCATGAAAGCGGGTCGAATCCCCCTGTAAACCACTCAACATTCGAGCTGCCCATAATGCTGAAAGGATTATCCTCACATCTAACATTATTCTTGTGTTCTTTTTGTGTGAATTCATTCTTTTCTCCCTCATGATTGAAAACAAACAATGCAACTGTAAATCGGCTACCTCAGTTTGTATCACACTCGCGGCATGGGCGCAACCAAGCGAGTCCTGCGAGCTTTTTGCTTGGATTCATTCTATCTTATTCCTATATTTCTGTGATTTGGTCATTCTCAATATATTTCACTTGAATGAAGTCTGCAAAACCTAACGCTTCAAATCAGCAGACAAGAAGCTGGAGTCATTTCCCAGGCCGCTGTTCTGCTGCATTTGTTTGTTCACTCAAGTATTTCTCAATAAATGTTGCTGGTTCTATCATTTCAATACCAGAATATCCCGAAACATCCAGCAGATGTGCGTCTCCTGTTATTATTACGTTTGATGAATTCGCAATTGCTGCAGCTCTATAAATTTGTCATCATCGGGATCCTCACAGACTTGTTCACCAAGATCCCGAGCTTCTACGATGAGACTGAAGCTTGCAATCAATGTGATTATCTGGGAAACATCAACCATAGGATACTTTGCTGAAAGTCGATGAAGAACATCAACATACTCAGCGAGTATTTCTGTCGATATCACAAATTCGATTTTCTTCTGTTGCCACGCTTCAAGGATTCGCCCGGGTTTGCCTCCGAAGAACACAGCAGAAATCAAGACATTGGTATCAACTATGACTTGCATTTCTCTGATCGTGTTTCTTTAATGGCCTCGAGAATATCCTCGGGTTTCATTTCCGATTCATATGCAGCCTGTCTGGCGCGCAGTATTATTTCTTTGAACTCATCGGAAGAGGGTGGAGTTATTGTTTTAAGAACAACTACATCTCCCTCACCCAATACAACAAATCTTGTCCCAGCCTTCAGATGGAGAGCTTTTCTGATTTCCTCTGGGATAACAATTTGTCCTTTGGATGACATTTTTGTTGTAGCTACTGTATTCATTTCTTCATTCCAATCATGCATAGGCCTAACGTCTTACTGGTAAGATTATGCAAGTTCAGGCCTGGCATGTCAATCTTTCCTAGAGCGAACATCCTGAATAACCTGCACAAGTATCACCTAAGCCCACGCCCAAGAAGCTGTGGCAGGTTCATTCGGTGGTTAGGCACAAGTTTCAATTTTGGTGTCAGTATCACTGTTTCAATAATTACTTCTCCATACGCTCTCTATTTATCATTACGTATACACTTATCCCGATCATGAAAAAGCCACAAAGCCATGCAAAGAGATCGCCGATATAAGAATACAAGGTTGATTGACCTTTCGTTGGCACATCAGAATAGAGAATGGCTTGGTCAGATGTGTAATAATCAAGCGACGAAAGAAGCTGTCCTCTATTATTAAAAGAGGCTGACAATCCCCAAGAGGCTGCGCGCACTAGATGAAAGCCCTGTTCGATTGCCCTAAAAGACGCAACATATGTATGGTAGGGAGAAATTTCTCTCCAGTCGTTTCCGGGGACAGTCATTATATCGATATGCATTGAATTAACCTGATGAATAAAAGAAGGAAAATCCATGTCAAAACAGATTGCAGAGCCAATACGCCCATAAGGAGAATCAAAATACCTGATCCTGCCGTCTCCGTAAGACCCTTCGCCCGGAGTGGGTTTTGCCTTACAGAACTCAAACAGAATCTCTCCCTTGGGTGATATCCAGGTAATTTTATTCATTGGTAACGATTGAGAAGCATCGTTAAAGAAAACTAGCATCGGAAACCCTAGGTAGATACTGTCTCTGATTGCCAACGTTTGTGCCAGTTTGAGTAGATCATTTTCCCTGTCGGAACACACATTCACGATACCTTCTGTTCCAAAGACGATTTTTGCACCAGATGCTGCTGCAATATGACAATTGTTCAGAAAGGATTTTTCGAGTTGTCCATTGATCGAATCGGGATGCTCTTCGTAAATTCGAATTAACTCTTCTTCTGGGATACTGATAGATGCGATTCTCACAGTATTTTCATTAGTCTGTCTTGCCAAGCGTATCTGCCCATATAAAGTAATTACAAGAACTGGTACTATATACACCCACAGAACTTTGCATAGATAGCGCTTTTTAAAGGAATGATCCCACAGCCAATTGATTACAGAAGCAGTCCACATGATAATGAATGTAATTCCGTAGATACCGGTTACTGAAAGCAATTGCAGGAGGGGGAGTGATGACTGTGTGTGCCCCAGCATTCCATATGAACCCGAAGGATTAGTGGAAATTGTAATAAATTCCATAAGTACGTAGACAGAGGGAAATACTATAGTTGACACAATTCCCTGTAATCGCTTGAAGTATATTCTGTCGATTAAATATGTAAGGGAAGTGAAGATACTCATCATTAACATAAGGACATAATAGAAAGTCCCCGATATAGGCATCATGCCTTTCCAAATGAAGATATTAGAGATCAATCCTGCAAAGACCATGATAAGAAAGCCTTTGAATGGTTTTTGATATCTAAGAAAGCGGATTAGAAATGTCGGGGCAAGATAAGCTGCTATAGGCAATATCCATCTACCGTTAGCAAAGAATAGAAAGATAAACCCTATCATGATATACAAGTATGAATAATGCTCACCTAGTCTTGATTTATTCATGACATTCCCTTAAATTAAATTGGTGAAACTCGTTGCTCTGTTGCCTAATGTCTCAAATCAACGGCGCGGTTACGCGTCCGATGCATTTGTTTGTTCTGCGATGCTTTTCAGAGTATAACGAGCTATCCAAAAGTATTCCATTTCTACA
>JAIOQY010000008.1 GCA_021108435.1 Candidatus Aegiribacteria sp. | reverse complement strand
TCCTGCTGGAAATGACCGACTGGAATGAGGGACAGCTCTTTGACATGATGGATGAGATACTCGGAATGAGATTCCTTTCTCAGGGAGTTGAGGAAACATTCTGTTTCAAGGAAGATATCATAAGAGAAATCATATACGGCAGGATGAATGAATCCAGGAGAAGAAAATATCATCTGGATGTTGGAGCAAAGCTGTTTTCGGATAATATGGACTGCCAGGAAAAGGTTGCGGAAGAACTCGCGCTTCACTTTCACAAGGGAGGAGATCAGTTAAAGACTATTCATCACAGCATGATTGCCGGGAACAGCGCCAGAGACTCATATGCCAATCAGGATGCTATCAGGTTCTATACATGGGCTGTTGAAATGCTTGAGAAAAACTCTGAAAACATGACCGAAACGCTTGTGGAGTGCCTGAAGGATAGAGCCGGTGTATATAATCTCGTAGGAGACAACGAGAAGGCAATTGAGGATCTTTCCAGGGCAATAGACCGTGCTGGAGAGACAGGGAACAGTGAGAAGGAAGCTGATTGCCTGGTAGCCGCCGGTGCTGTTTTTCAGGATACAGCGCAGTATATGAAGGCGAAAGAATTATCCAACAGAGCACTCGAAATTTACCGGGACAAGAAAAACAGACCGGGTGAAGCGCTGTGTCTTATGAACATAGGAACAGTAAACCGTTTTCTTGGCAAGTATCATGAGTCGCTGGAATATTTCAGGCAATCACTGGATGTGTACTGTGATTCTTCCGATCATACGATTGAGATAAAAATACTTACCGGGATTGGAACCACCTATGCCATGCTGGGAGAGTATGATAATGCCCTTGAAAACTACCATGCGTCCAGGGAACTCAGCGATACTACGAGCAGTCGGAAATCACATGCCGCCACACTCAATAATATAGGGAACATACACTACTTCAAGGGGGACTACTCGAAGGCTCTTGAGTGCTACAATCAATCAATGGAAACCAACAGGGAGATAGGAAACCGGAGAGCCCAGGCGTCGATACTCAATAATATGGCAGGTTTGAATTACAAGATTGGAAATTACGCTAAAGCTTTAATCAGTTTCCAGGAAGCCCGGCGTATTTCCTCTGATATCGGCGACAGAAAGGCCGAAGCGGCGACTCTGAACAATATAGGAACTGTTCAGATGCATCTTGGTAACAACAAAGACGCGATTCCAAATTTCATAAATTCACTTGACATAAGAAAAGAGATAGGTGACCGGAGCGGTGAAGCGGAAGGTTATGCAAATATTGGGGCTGTCCGGCAAAGGCTCGGGGAATACGCTGAAGCACACGAGTTTTTTGAGCACTCACTTC
Source organism: Candidatus Aegiribacteria sp. (assembly GCA_021108435.1). NCBI lineage: Bacteria > Pseudomonadati > Candidatus Aegiribacteria > Candidatus Aegiribacteria sp. The sequence continues at coordinate 6,205 of JAIOQY010000008.1, read as the reverse complement.
GAATAAGGGAAGAGATTTCAGACCGTGAGGGGCACACAAAGATATTGTGCAACATAGGATGCGTATTTCTGGAAGAGAATGAGAAAGAAAGGGCTGACGCGTATTTCAGGATGGCTGAAACATTCGCGAGGGAAATTGGTTCAAAACCTCTGCTTGCCTGGGTTCTTGTCTGTCGTGCTCAGTTAAGCCTTGAAGAGAACGATCTCGCCGGTGTGAAGCGGTATCTCGATGAACTTGAAACTCAGTCAGCTGAGCTTGAATTAAAAGAGATAAGTGCGGAAATGCTTCTCATTTCCAGCAGAATGTTTACTTTCGAGGATATGACAGAGGACGCGGAATCCTGCATGAAACAGTCGATTGAGAGTTTCGAGGGGCTGGGGGACGATTATCTGATTGCCAGGGCTCTCTACTATCAGGGTCTGATGCAGACAGAATCAGGAAGAAAATCCGATGCCGGAGCAAGCTTTGACAGAGCCAGGGTAATATTCACAAGAATTGAGGCAAAAGGCTGGCTAATCCGCATGAACCGCGCAGGGTCAAACCTTGTATCTTGACAATTATTCCCGATAATAGCTAAAATATAATAATAAACAGCTGTATTGGATTAATCAAAGAATAGTTAAAACGTCTTTCCGACTGTATCCGTATTCATTGCAGAGTATGAGTGAAAAGTGTATTGTTATATTGATTTGAATAGCAATATTATTCTTGTGTTGTTCGCAGACAGCACAAGTATCTATCAACTGCCCGGGCTGCTGTGAATCCGAGTGTCCAGGCTGAACAGGAGGGTTCGATGAGATATCCGTTATTGTCCGATGCTGACATGAAAGCCATAGATGCTCTGAAAGAGCATCACGGCGGAGCAGAGAAGATCGTCAGTACAATCAGGAAGATGAGAAATTTAGAAACCAGAAAGCGCATCCTTGCCGAAAAGGGTTTCGGAAAAATGATTGAGGAAGCAGAAGCCTATGCTAAGGATTTTCCTCAGGTAGAGGATTTCGAGAAGGAAAACGGAATCATCTATAATGATGCTTTCGGAACCGGAACAAGTCAGGTCTCAGGATTCCAGGGCGCAAAGGTTACTCACGAATGCATCAGGCGAATAGCTGAGAGTGCAGGGACCGATGAACCATGTTTCGCTCCGCAGGAAATGATATCCGTTGTAGCTCTGACAGACAATTACATTTACAACGGCGATCTACTGGCAACTCTCACAATGGCCGAAAATATTATGAAGGCCAGTAAGTTCTGCAGCACAAACCTGATCGGAATTCCGCAGCCCGAGGATCGTTTCAGAGAACTTGAAGCACTTACCGGTGAGAAATTTGAAAGATACGAGTGCGAATGCGGAACCTGTGCGCTTACGCTGAAGAATCAGGGTACACCCTTCGGAAACTTCGGTGGAATAGAGGTCGCGAACAATAATCACCTGGTCTATCTTGACGGCATCACCCGCACCGCTCTGGCAACCGGAGGGAATTTTTTCCTGAATCCGAGCTGGAGTACGATAATAGCAATCTGCTACTATGGACGGGATATTCCGAACCTCCATATAAAGATTTCAATGCTTCTGGCTACACAGAATCCCATGCAGTTCAGAATGCTGCTCAATATCATGAACGAGTACATCCGTGATGATGGAACTTCACCCATATATGAAATCAACATCGGCAACGGCTCAACCGCAGCCAACTTTATCCAGTGTGCGAAGGAACTTAATGCGAGCGAAATAAAGGGTGTCAGCCTTGCTGCTCATATTTATATCAATCCCGATCTCGGCATACCGAGTTTCAACTGGACCGATAATATGTTCAGAGTACTTGAGAGCGGTACTGATATGACCTTCAAGTACGAGAGCGATGGAACCGCCCATGATCTCGATACAATGGCGACTTACTTCATATCAGAAGATGAGCGTGACGCGATCGCAATGGATATTGGTGAGGTTATTTACAACAAAGCTATTCGCGCATCTAAGGACGGCAGGGCTATGATGAAACGGGGTATCAGGGCAATCTTCGCAAAGAGTTGTCAGCAGCACTGAATACTCAAAGGTTCACTCAGAACAGGCAGAGAGGTTTCCATGATACAGGACTGGAACAATCGTTTTTCGGATAATATCAGAGAGTACGGCGGGTACTCCATAGGCAAGCTGTTCGCTCTGCTTAAAGATCCTGAGATAATTTCCCTTGCCGGTGGGCTGCCATCGCCGGATATGTTCCTCATACACGAGATGCGACTCGTATCCGGAAGGGTTCTTGAGGAAGATATCGAGAAGGTTATGCAGTACACGCCCATCAAGGGAGAAAGGGTTCTACTTGATGCTATAGTGCGATTTCTGGATAGAGACAATATCCGGGTTACCGATGAGAACATTGTTGTAACTTCATCAGGGCAGCACGGTCTTGACCTGACGGGAAGATTATTTCTGAATCCCGGAGATATCGTTCTTCTTGACCGACCCACATTCGCCGGAGCTATTGTCGCTTTCCAGATGCAACGTCCAAAATTCGTTGGTGTTGATATCGATGAAGATGGCTCAAATGTAGAGGGATTTCGCGTAAAGATCGAGTCTCTGGGGAAAGAAAATAGGAAACCTAAATTCATCTATGTTGTGCCGGATTTCCAGAACCCCTCCGGGATCACCATGAGCCTGAAAAAAAGACTTTCACTGCTCGACCTGAGCAGGGAGTACGGCATCCCCATTCTGGAGGACAGTCCTTACAGAGATTTCCGATACCGCGGCGAAACCATTCCTTCCATCTACGCGCTTGACCAGGAAATGGGTGGCGGGAACGTAATTGGTCTTTACACATTCTCGAAACTTTTCTGTCCCGGTCTAAGGGTAGGGTTCAACATCGGCCCGCCAGAAGTGATTGAAGCTATGACCAACATCAAGGAAGGAAATGTTCTGAATACTCCCAAGTACAATCAGGACATGTGTGCTGCATTCCTTACCGAAATGGGCATGGAGGAACATATCCTTAAATGCAGGAAATACTACGGTGAGAAGCTTGAAGTGTTTCTTAAAACAATGCAGGAATGTTTCCCTGAAGAAATGGGAGTGACATGGACCAAACCCGAAGGAGGGTTATTCCTCTGGGTGACGGTTCCTGAGCAGATTGATACACACGCGTTATTCTATGAAGCAATAAAATACAAGGTAGCTTTCGTTCCGGGTGATGTGTTCTTCGGGGAGAATCCCAAAAGGAATACGATGCGAATCAATTTCTCGTTTGCGTCGAAGGAGCAGCTGGCCGCCGCAGCAGGAAGACTTGCTGAGTGTATTCGCAGCCAGCTGTCATTGTCAGAGTAATAGAACAACACCAGGCAGGAAAGAAATATGAGAAATAAACCGATACTGTACAGATCAACCAATCAAAGAGTTCCAGCGGTTAACTTTGAACAGGCTCTGCTGAAGGGTATCGCTCCGGATGGTGGGCTCTATATGCCGGAGGAGATACCCCGATTCTCACAAAGGGAGATACTGGATTTCTCGGACGCTGCATACCACGAAATTGCGTTTGCTGTCGGGAGTAAATTCCTGGCCGGTGAGATTCCCGAAGATGATCTGAGGCGAATTGTAATTAATGCCTATGATTACGAAGTACCGCTTGAGCGCGTATATGACCGGAAGTACGTGATGAGACTGGATCAGGGGCCGACAGCTTCCTTTAAGGATTTCGCGGCAAGAATGATGGGTCGCCTTATGCAGTACTTCCTCGACCGGAAGAGCGGAGAGCTGCTCATACTCACCGCAACCTCAGGAGATACCGGAAGCGCTATTGCGAATGCTTTTTACGGACTGGACAATATCAAAGTTGTAGTCCTTTTCCCGGAGAAGGAAGTGACAGCTCGTCAGCGGAAGCAGATGACAACCCTTGGGAAAAACGTAACAATACTCTCCCTTAACGGTAAGTTCGATGATTGTCAGGCTCTGGTCAAACAGGCATTCGCTGACTCAGAGCTGGATTATCTGAACCTCTCGTCCGCGAATTCGATCAATATCGGCCGTCTTATACCTCAGACGATGTACTACTTCTATTCATTTGCGAAGCTGCGGTCAGGAGATCCTGATGAGAAAGTAGTTTTCTCCGTTCCATCAGGGAATTTCGGGGATCTCTGCGGCGGTCTCATTGCAATGAATATGGGCTTGCCGGTAAAGAAATTCATAGTAGCGACAAATGAGAATGACGAGTTTCCGAAGTTTGTCGAATCAGGTATTTATGAAAAACTCGTACCTTCAAGGAACTGTATCTCAAGCGCCATGAATGTAGGTCATCCGAGCAATATTCCCAGGCTGGTCGCTCTGTACGGAGGGAACATGGACGAGCATGGTGTGATAAACACCGCTCCGGACCTCGACCGCATAAGGAAAGACATGTATGCGGTAAGCATCAACGACAGTGAAACGGAAGCGATGATAAAGGATGCCTATGAAGAATACGGCCTTCTGCTTGAGCCTCATGGTTCCGTCAGCTGGGCAGGTCTGGAGCGCTATCTTCAGGAAACAGGGGAGCATATGGATCAGCTTTGCATCTCACTGGAGACAGCCCATCCGGCTAAATTCCCCGAGAAAATCCGCGAAATTCTTTCTCTCGATCCTGAATTGCCACCCAGCCTTCAGGGACTGGAGGAAAAAAAAGAATCCTACGAGCATCTGCCTGAAGGTTATCCGGCCTTCAAATCTTTCCTGAGAGATAATTACTGAAAGTGATGAGAGTGGCATCCACGTATCTGATGGGTGTCATTTTCAAAGAACCAAGTGAAAGCGAAGATAATTAAATGAAGTACATCATCATTCTTGGAGACGGCATGTCTGACCGTCCCATCAAGACTCTTGGCGGAAGAACACCGCTCATGGTCGCTGATATACCCCATATAGACTCCCTTTGCGAAAGGGGAAGGTGCGGGAAATTCGTAACCGTACCGGAAGGTATGCCGCCTGGAAGCGCGGTGGCGAACCTTGCCGTACTCGGTTATGACCCAGCGAAAGTTTTCCAGGGCAGGGGAGTGCTGGAGGCGGCAAGTATGGGAGTGGAGCTGGAGTATTCTGATCTCGCAATGAGATGTAACCTCATCTGTATCGAAGACAAAAAGATAAAGAACCACTCCGCGGGACACATCAGTACGGAAGAATCTCACCAGCTTATTGAAACGCTCAATGAACAATTGGGATCTGATATGATGAGATTCTATCCCGGCGTCAGCTACAGGCATCTGTTCGTGCTTAAGGATGGAAACGATGCCGTTTCCTGTACTCCGCCACATGATGTTCCCGGAACTGATTATACTGATGTTCTGATCCAGGCAACGGAACCGGCTGGGGAAAGAACAGCAGCTCTTCTGAACATTCTCACTCTCCGATCGCAGGAGATACTCAGAAATCATCCTGTTAATCTGAAACGAATTGCTGAAGGTAAAGATCCGGCGAATTCGGTCTGGTTCTGGTCTCCCGGTTATAGACCGAAGATGAAAACCATGACTGATCTGTACGACATAAAAGGAGCTGTCATTTCAGCTGTGGATCTTGTGAAAGGTCTCGGTATTTATGCCGGGCTGGATGTTATTGAGGTCGAGGGCGCAACAGGGCTGTACGATACGAATTACGAAGGCAAGGCTCAGGCTGCAGTAGACGCGCTGAAAGGCGATTACGACTTCGTCTATCTTCATGTAGAGGCTACGGATGAAGCCGGTCATGAGGGTGACGTTGATCTGAAGATCAGGACCATTGAATATCTCGACAATCGAGTCGTGAAATACATCATGGAGCAGACTTCGGGTATGCCTGAAGATGTTGCTATCGCCATTACTCCCGATCACGGAACGCCATGTGATGTCAGAACGCATGTTCATGACCCTGTACCGTTCCTGATATATCATCCCGGTGAAAAACCTGATGATGTCACACAGTACGATGAGAACAGTACTGAAAGCGGAAGCTACGGCACAATCAAAGGAGCTCGATTTATAAAAGAACTGTTGCGAAACTGACACCCTGCTTCTGCTCTCTATTTAATCTCCCGGATGATCTTGAATATCATGTCGGACAGAGTTAACTGGACTATAGAGTACAGAATTTGATTCAGCTTAGAGGTATGTGTGATATGGCCTTTCCGACGCGGATACTACTTCTCCTTGTCCTTATAGACCGACACAAACCAAAGTGCCGCAACCCCCAGGAAGAATATTCCTAAACCACCTG
>JAIOQY010000007.1 GCA_021108435.1 Candidatus Aegiribacteria sp. | reverse complement strand
AATAGAGGATGGGCCGGATGCCGTGCATGTCTTCTCGCTTGCCGCTCCGAGTCCTAATCCGTTTGCCGTATCTTCGGTATTCACTTACACTCTTGCTTCTTCCGGGACAGCATCACTCGATGTTTACGATGTTTCAGGAAGGATCGTGCGGAATCTGGTTTCCGGGGAACAACTCTCCGGTACGCATTCCGTTACATGGGCCGGTGACAATTCAGATGGATCACCCATTCCGGGCGGGATCTATCTTCTGAGACTTACTTCAGGAGGAGAAACCGCTGTTCGATCCTGCGTGGTCATCAGATAGCAGTATACGGGGACACCCAACTCTATGGGTGTCCCCCATAAACTTTCGCTCTGCTGCGTGTCCCCGCATAAGTCCATTGACATTATTGAGATCACTATGCATTCTTCTACGGCCGGAACTATTATCCTTACAAACAGTTTTATTATCATGTGTCAAGGGAAAATAGGAATACTATCCATATTCTGTATTAAATAAGTCGGATTACTATTTGGAGGTTCAAATGTTACGAATATTGCTGGTGCCGATGCTGATAATTACATTTGCAGTCAACGCAGATGTTCTTTACCGGTCGGAAGAATATTCCGAAACAGCCGAGTATCTTGGGTTGGACAGTGAAGGTATTCTCGTTGAATTCACTCTTCCCGCGCTTACGGCTGTAAATGAAAGCATTGGAGATTTCAGTGAAGGAACAATTCTGAGAATTCCCGGAGAGGGAATGGGTATGCCTGTGGGAAGCCCCGACCTGCCGGTTATCAGAAGAATGGTTCTTATTCCCAATACCGGCGCTGTCAATGTGGAGATCGTATCTGCAGAATCCTCCCCCCTCGGAATCTACAGCATTCCTCCATTCCAGGAATACCCTACAAGAAGCGGAGGTCACGCTCCCTACAGAATAAATGAAGAGATTTATTCCAACTCCGGATTCTATCCTTCTCAACCAGCAATTGTGGAGAGTGTAAGCATCCTCAGAGATATCAGGGTTGCATGGGTTCGATTCTGTCCTGTACAGTACAATCCTGTTACAGGCGAGACGATTATTGTAACAGATATTACAATTCGACTCATTGTGGATGGAATAGGTGAAAACGAGCTTCAAAGAGCAAGCTCTGGAATTACCCGCAGTTTCATTCCCATCTATGAGGAAGTACTCGGATTTGAGTCCGATGGAAGTGATGCTGTTAATGGATCATATATTGTACTCGGTTCAAATGAAAGCATTGCACTGGCGCAGGATCTGATTAACTGGAAACGTCAGAAGGGTTACCAGATAGAGTACGGTATTGTACCGGATATCGGAAGCACAGCCTCAGAGATTGACAGCTGGATAGAAAATGCTTTCCACAACTGGTCAAACCCACCTGAATGGATACTTATCGTAGGTGACGAGAACGTAGTCCCAACCCCATATGCCAGTGGCACAGAAGCTGATAACCAGTATGGTGTTATCGGCACAGGAGTTGATCCGAGCATTCACGTAGGAAGACTATGTGGTGGCGATATGGACGACCTTGCGTACATGTCATGGAAGATCGAGAAATACGAGAGTGATCCGTATGAGCCTCTGAGCAGCTGGTTTCAGCACGCTATCAGTATAGGTTCGACAGATTTTCAGGATCCATGGATGTCCTGGAGATACAGAAATATTTTCATGGAGCATGAAATGCCTACAACCTTATACTGCAATAACACGAGCTACGGCGGTATTCCCCCCACAAAAGCATTAATAACAAGTGAAATTAACAGCGGGCTTTCTCTCCTCAGCTATATTGGTCACGGAAGTCATACATCCTGGGGGACCACCGGATTCAATAACGGTGATGTCGCGAATCTCTCCAACGGCAGAAGACTTCCCTGGATAAGCTCCATTGCATGCTCAAACAGCGAGTTCGACGGTTCATCGATGTGCTTCGGAGAAGCATGGATGAGCGAGGGCAATATAGCATCACCCAAAGGAGCCATAGGCTTCATGGGAGCAACGATGGGCAGTCCTGTCGGACCAACCGATTCTCTGGCTCTGTACCAGTTTAGAGGTTACTTTGAAGAGGAAATGTACCATATGGGGGCCGCTTTCGATTACGGCAAGATCAAAGCATACGAGTACACCGGAAGCACCAGCAACAGCAATATGCATATGATTTTCGGCTGTCCCGAGTTTGATATCTTCACTGAAACATCACCACTTGTCCATCTTGACGCTAATCACTGGGAGAACATACAGACCGGCCCCTTTGGTGTGATAGTAACGGCAGCGGGTTCTCCTGTCAGGGGTGCGATGGTTGGTATAGTGCAGGATACTGTTCTGCTTCAAAGTGGTTACACTGATACTTCAGGTCTCGTGATGCTTGACATACCGGCAATTCCAACCTCTGAAGATGTCACGATCACATGTACTTTCCATAACCGTTATCCCTACGTGGGCACCGCATTTGTCGCTACGGGAGTGGAGGATGGGCCGGATGCTGTGCATGTCTTCTCGCTTGCCGCTCCGAGTCCTAACCCGTTTGCCGTATCTTCGGTATTCACTTACACTCTTGCTTCTTCCGGGACAGCATCACTCGATGTTTACGATGTTTCAGGAAGGATCGTGCGGAATCTGGTTTCCGGGGAACAACTCTCCGGTACGCATTCCGTTACATGGGCCGGTGACAATTCAGATGGATCACCCATTCCGGGCGGGATCTATCTTCTGAGGCTTACTTCAGGAGGAGAAACCGCTGTTAGATCCTGCGTGGTCATCAGATAGCAGTATACGGGGACACCCAACGAGCCAAGTTTATGGGGGACACGCAGCAGAGCCTGCATGTCCCCGGGCATGAGCTATGCTGCGTGTTTCCCAAC
>JAIOQY010000006.1 GCA_021108435.1 Candidatus Aegiribacteria sp. | reverse complement strand
AATATCTCCTCCGCGCCGAATTTCATCCCGACGCCTGTTACGCTGATTATCATTCGTCCGATTCCTTTTCCACATCAAGTTCAAGCGGCTCAAATCCAAGGTAGTCAGAAGAGACAAGTCTGTACTCAACTCCATCTATTGTTGTATCAAGCTGCTGGCTCCATGTCCCCGGCGCGCTGTGAAGATGTCCATAGACGCAGAGAGTAACATCTCTTTCCGCGAGTATTCTGGAAAAATCGGTTCTTTTTCCGTTAACAATCGGCGGATAGTGCATCATCGCGATGATCGGCTTGTTTTCAGTCCGCATGCTCTCTGCATCGTCCAGCGACAGCTTGAGCCTGATTTGCTCTCTTCGGAGGATCGATCCCTCGCTCTCCTCCTGGTACTCATCCGATTCCGGACTCATCCATCCCCTTGATCCGGCGACAATGAACGGTCCTGCGTCATAAGCGGAATTCTGTAGAGGAATTATCCCTTCGGGAAGTTCGCTCTTCATCTTCGAAAGAGAAGTCCACCAGTAATCGTGATTACCTTTCAAAATGATCTTTCTGCCTGGAAGCTTTGCCAGCCACTCCAGATCAATTGCTGCCTCATCGAGATTAATTGCCCATGAAAGGTCTCCCGGAAGAAGAATCAGATCATCATGAGATATCCGCTTTTTCCAGTTCGCTTCCAGATGGATATGGTGATCTTTCCAGTGGTCTCCGAATACATCCATCGGTTTATCCGTTGAAAAAGACAGATGCAGATCACTTATGGCAAATACTCTCACGGCCACTCCTGCTCATCAGAAAGATCGCCCCTGTCAACGAGCCAGAGTCTCGCAGCCTCGGCAACGCCACCATCCGCGCCGGAGGGAACTTCGCAAAAACGGGTCCGCAGATGCACCGGAGAATTCTCAACCACAAAAGCCGATCCGACCCATTCAAGAAGATCGTGATCATTATAGTCGTTTCCCACGGCAGCGCAATCTTTTCCGGTCAATCCGTTTTCTCCGGCAATCCACGCGACACCTTCACTTTTAGAGATGCCCCTGGGAAATACTTCAACCCACAGTGATTCCCCGTCGAGCGGAGAAGTGGTTCTGAGAACGTTGTAAGAATCTCCAAGACGTTCAGTTACCGCTTCCAGAACACTCTCTGTTCTGTCAGGGGGTACAATTACAACAATCTGTGTTGAAACAACATTCTCATCCCCGGATCTTATCGGACGGCAGTGACCGGGATAATAGGCAATACGCCTTTCCATATCCGGGTTAGACTCCGACGTATACTTATATGTAAATACATGATTTTCAGGAATCGCTCTCTGAAGACAGAAATCATATCCGAGTTCAGTCAGGATTTCTACAGCAAACGCTGTATCTTCGCAGGTCATAGATAGAGAACGGAGGTATTTCCCGCTGCGATAATCCTGTATCGCGGCTCCACTCGACAGAGCAAGATAGTCTATTGGCAAAACTCGTTTTCCCATCATTCTGTAAAAAGAGAATGGGGATCTTCCGGTGGCTACTACGCGAAGTATTCCCATCTCTCCAAGCGCTTCCAGAGCGGCGATATCCCTCTGATGAAAACCCCTGTCGGGGAGAATAAGTGTACCATCCATATCGGCCGCAAAAAGCCCCGTTGCCATTGATTCCTTATTCATTTTCCGCCGTCTTCATCAGGACCAGGCTTCCGACAGGAAATCCTGTGTGATACTCCACCAGATCACACTTCACTCTGAAAAGGAAATAGATATTTGCCTTTACGGATGAAAGGGATTCGAAATTTCCCTGCCCTTTGGAGATAATCAAATCCGCCTTTCTGAATATTTCTCTGAATTCAGGGGAACAATCCCTCAGGACAGTGGCAGGCGCGCCTGAACCGTTTTCTATAATTTCCGCCACCTGATCAAGCCCGGCATCTAAAGCATCCTTGAGAGTAGCATCATTAATCGCGGGAGCGCCCCTTACGGCCACTGTAACCTTCCCTTTTGGTAGCTGCTCAATGAAGACCCTGTCAAAAACAGTTTCTCCGGCGTTGTCAGCAAGGTACAGAATCCTCCCGGCATCGAACACTTCCCTCCGGAACTGCTCCGGGTCTACTCCTGAGAGAGGATTGTTCATTGCTTCCACGAGAGTATGCATGATCTCCTCTTCAGAGATGACGTTTTTAACTCCGAGATCAATAATATTTCCCGCTATTGCCAGCCTGAGACCGGCAATGAAAGGATCCTTCGATTCCGAGATAATCCTTTCCATTTCAGGAAGCATATGAAGAGCTTTTTTTGTATGAGCCGCTTTTGTGTCCTGATAAAAATCTTCTACGCCGGTCAATGAGGATACAATAGAAGAAATACCCTGTGCCAGTTCGGGCGGAGTTTTGTCGAAATCCGTTTCTGACATGAATGCAAGACACCGACGCAGAATATTCTTCTGCAGAACGGAATCATCAGTAGCTCTTTCGGCGGCTTCTATAGCCATGCGGACAAGACATGGAAGACAGGCAAGTTCAGCTTTCATATTTCAATTCCATTCCGAGTAAGATTAATTTTTCGTAAGCTCGAAAATAATGAATTCTTTAATCATTCGCAGTTTTTCATATATTCTCCGCTAATCTGTAACAGGGAAAGGTGTATTCATGGAAAGCTGCAATGTTGCTATCTTCGATCTGGACGGAACTCTTCACTATACGGAGAAAGCTCTCGTTCCCGCCATCAATATGGCAATAACGGATCTCGGCTTTCCTCCCGCAGCCGCGGAGGATATCAACGCCCTGTACGGAGAACCGCTGGAAGTTTTCTGCAGAAAGCTCATTGATGACAGTGAAGAGAATTGCGCGGCTTTTCGCGATGGCATTCGGAAGCATCAGAAGATCACGCTACCCGAAAGCGGGGAGCTTTATCCCGGAATACATCGAATGCTTCAGGAAATATCCGAACTTGGCTACACCCTTGCCATCTGCTCCAACGCCGGGATGAAATATATCGAACTTGTAACAGATTCACTCGGTATCCGCAGTATGTTCTCCATTCTGCTTGGTCGTGATGGTCTTGCTTCAAAAACAAACAGGGTAAAAGAGATTCTGCAAAGAACAGAAAGCCATCTGGCAGTTATGATAGGTGACAGGTATCACGACATTGAAGCCGCGCACGAGAACGGAATTCCTTCAATAGGCTGCGTATACGGATACGGAAAACAGGAAGAAATGGATAAGGCCGATTTTTCCGTTAATTCACCCTCGGAAATACCTGGAATCCTTAGGAAATTATCTGTACATTAAGACTCATCAGAAAGCACTGTAATCAATAGAGATAGCGGTCTATGTCAAGAGTTCCGTGAAAGCAATAGGAATCTTGATTTCAAGCCATTCCGGCAATTTCTCCGAAACACCATATTTTTCCAAATAAACCTCCGATTTCTGCCTGAAACTGACAATTCGCACCGTAACCTTCCATGGTCATGAATATGAGCTATTTTTTACGTAGATTTCAGGAACAGGAAGTCTGTGGCAGCAAAAAGGGGCGGAGAAACCACCCCTTTTTTTCTTAGTCAACCAGCCTTTATTCGAATCCTGGCAGGTCGCCGTAGAATACTTTGGGGAAGTCCTCGGGGGCAGCATCGTAGCAGATGAATTTCTCCTGACATATCATGGTATGCCAGATTTCTGAGTCAGAACCTACATCAAGGGCTGCGGTAAACAGATGATTGCCGTCAAGGTCATACACATCAAATGACGCTGTCGTGGTGGTGCCATCGGTTACCCACAGTCTGTCAAGTCCATCTATGGACAAAGACGCAATGGCGACTCTGTAAGGATCCGATTCCCAGTTGGCCATGGAGGGGGGCATTCCCCGAGCTATCATCTGTGCATTTCTGAGTTCAGCTTCAAGGTTCATCTCTGACTGAGTTTTCTCAACTCTTTCGAAATCTTCATTGACAAAGGTGTAGATTTCCTCACCCTCAGGAGTCCATGCGGTGAATGTGTATTCTTCAGTGGACACTCGGGCAGTGAATACTCTCCCGTCAACAGAAGCGGCGAAAATGGCTACATCATCTCCCATGGCACTGATATCGGCAGGGTTGAAAGGAGACATTTGCGAGTAGTAAACAACAGTGGGAATTGAGCTCTCCATTGTCCACTTAGCAACGGTGAACCCCATGAACATGCCGTCCTCAGTCTGCTCAAAATCAGGCTTCATGCCAATTATTTCCATGTTATCAATCGCTACAATCATTGCGGGCGGTGCGGGAATAAATCCAGGTGTTTCTGAGAGGAATTCGTAGTTCTCATCAAAATAGACCAGTTTGGAGCCCATTCCATCAGAAACTACAAGGCCGCCCTCAGGGTGGAAGGCCATGGTGGATGGAAGAAGGAATTCTCCGGGTCCACTTCCATTACGGCCTATGTTTCTTATAAACTCGCCATCAGGAGAAAAAAGAAAAACTGAGGATTTCTGTGCATCAAGAACGGCGATTTCTCCGGTTTCGGAAAATCCGGCTCCGGCGATTGCGCCGAATACATAGTTGCTGTCACCGATCTCCACACCTATTGAATCAGCGATATAGAGGTAAGTGTCTGCAACTGGAAGAGTGTATTCTTCTTCTCCCGTGACAGCACCGTTTACTGTGTTATCTGAAGCAGCAGCATCTGCCGGTTCTGATGTATCGCATCCACTGATGAGTAACAAGGCCAGGGGTAGTAGCAATATGAATTTCATCTCGTAATCCTTTCTTTGTACTTTGAAAACTATTTTGCAGGTTCAGAATATTGTGGCAGTATCACTTTTGTCATATTTTCGGGCTGATAAGCTGTTTAAGGGCATCAAGATGTTTTTCAAGGCCGGATTGACCTTTGTTTGTAAGACTATACCAGCTTACAGGTTTACGGTTCCTGAATTCCTTCTTTACAGAGATGAATCCTTCATCCTCCAGCTTGCGGAGCTGGGCACCCAGACTGCCATCGTTTTCCTCCAGAAGCTCTTTCAGTCGGCTGAACGAAAGTGCTGTATTTCTGGCAAGCAGCACACATATTCCCAGCCTTGCCCTGTGTCCCAGAAGTTTGTTGAGATTATCCAGAACACTCTTTATGTCTTCATTCAGTTCGCCTGGCATTTTTCTTTCCCTGGCGTATTGCTGTAACGATCAGTACTATTCCCAATAGAACTCCCATTGTTGTCCAGGCATATCTGTCCATGAACAGTGTACCCAGAAACCCAAGCATCATAATTCCACCCAGCCATAAAAAGATTCTGTCGAAGTGAACACCGGCTGTCCACCAGCCAAGAGCCACCACGAGAAGTATAACCTTACTGTTCACAACTTCGTGGAGACCAAGAAGAATAACGAGGAGAACTATAACCGCCATCCCACTCCAGTGAAGAGCATGCTTAATTCCAACCTCGCGATTAATCTGACCTTTGTTTGCTTCAGCCTTGTGAGCCAGAAAGGCACTCAATATTCCTCCTGCAAGACCTGCTATCATCCAGAATAAGCCCACCCATTGTGGAGCAAAATCAATGAGGGAAAAACCCACCATTAAAATTACAGCCCAGATAATATAGAATGATACAAGGGGAGTTGAATTGTCAGACTTTGCTACCAGATCTTTCACATACCCGATATCCGATTCGATTTTGTCGTGTGTCATATACATCTCCTTTGTTTTAGAGTACTCTGAAATATAGAGTACGCTATAATGGATGTCAAATATTCGAGTGACTGAATCTTTTTTATTCAGGTTTTACGGCTGTGATGTTTACCCAACGGGCTCTGGCTCTACTCAGACCGTCGATGGATTCTATTCAGGTGTAATTGTGCTTACCTTGATATTTCCATTGGATGTATCAAGCCTGATTATCGGGCCGCCTTCACCAAGTGTTGCTCTGCCTTCAGAGTCGGATATTCTGACATCTGTCAGATTTTCCGCATCGATAGATATGGTTCCGTTTGAAGTATCTATATCGAATTCCGCGTTCAGTTCCTGAAGAACACTGACAATTATATCGCCGTTGCTCGTGTCGAGGATTATTCCTTCAGATGGAATACTGTAGATTCCCGCTTCTATTCTTCCGTTTGAGGTTTCAGCCCCGATAAGAGAACCTCCCCGTACAATGATATCTCCGTTACTTGTTTCTATATCAATTGTTCCTTCGAAATCCGAGAATGTTACGTCTCCGTTTGATGTATTGACTTCTGCGTTACCAATGCCACCGTTCACTGTGATGTCACCATTGGAGGTTTCAAGAACCCGCATTGCGGTTCCCTGTGGAATCAGCAGCGACAGGGATACCCCGACATCTGCATCATCATCAAGTTTATAGGCTGTTATCCTTGTTTCGGAATCGGCAATTATGGCTACTTCAGCCTTTTCAAGTTCTTCTTCGCTTCTCCATGAGTGCTTTGTTATCTCAACAGATATTTCATCTTCATTGTACCACTCGATATCAATGTCACCGTTGAAGGTTGCTACATAAACCGTGGACTCCTGCGGCACAGCATACGTTTCAGTATAAACAATTTCGTAGTGACCGCATCCGATTACTGATAATATAAATAGCACCAGTATGATATTTCTGAGGGTGGACAAATTCATTTCATTTACCCCTTTGAAGAATTTTTATCCTTTATTTCAGTTCCCGGAAAACTGCAGTGACCTTCCCTACTATCCTGACAATATCCGAAGAACTGTCGCAGATTATCGGATCGTAGTCGGGATTCTCTGGGTGAAGTTCGATTCTGCCGTTCATTATGTAAAAACGCTTGACTGTGGCTTCGTCGCCAATGAGGACAACCGCTATCTCTCCCTGTTCGACGAAAGGCTGGGGGCGGACAAGCACAAGATCGTCCTCGAGTATTGCAGCGCCGATCATGCTGTCGCCTTTTACTTTCAGATAGAACATACCCTCTGATCTTGCTAATGATTTAGAAACGGGCAGATAATCCTGAATGTTTTCATCAGCAAGCAGCGGTAATCCCGCGGCTACTCTTCCCACAACGGGAACAGTTCTTACTGATGATGATCGTCCGACAACCTCAAGTGCTCTGGCAGCTCCATCAGTTCTGCGCAGATATCCCTTTTCTACAAGCCTGTCGATATGATCTTTTACACCCTTTGTGCTTTTCAGACCAAAATGCTTCTGAATATCCCTTATGCTGGGAGGGTATGAGTGCTCAGAAATGAACAATGAAACATAGTCGAGAACCTGCTTCTGTCTTGCTGTCAGCTTTTTCATTTTCCACCACCTTTACCCTATACATATGTTTACATATTGCTGTGTCAAGGTTTAGTAAAAAATGACAGGGGAAACGCAGCAGAGCGTCATGTTCTTTGGGGACACGCACCAGAGCGTCATGTTCTTTGGGGACACGCACCAGAGCGTGCATGTCCCCTATCTATAGCGGGTTAGATAGTTTAGTCTTCGAGGAGATCGCTGAAGAAGATAAGGAAAACTGCGATTCTTCTTGTCATGTTATCATGACTTCCATCAGCGTATAGAATAACTCGAAAGCAGTCATCTTCAACAGTTCCGTCACTCTGAATTTCAGCGACCATCATAAATCTTGAATCCGTGAGTCTGCCATTCCGCGTGATGGTGAACAGCTCGTTGTATGAGCTGTCTTCTATTTTTCCATCCTCGTCAATGTACCCAAGCGTATGGAACGAGTTGTCCTCTATTCTGCCATCGTCTCTTATATATCCAAGGGTTTCGAAAGAGGCGTTTTCTATTCTTCCGTTATCCTTTATGTAAGCAAGTGTACTGAAACTGCTGTTTTCAAGGCGGATGTCTCCGGCTGATACAATTGTTATTGTAAGAACTGCCATAACCGCTGTTAAAAGTAAGATTCTCATTAACCCCTCCTTTCTGTACTGTATGGCTATGCTGAACTCTGAACGGAGCAATGTCAAGTAATGAACTGGCTGATAGCACTATTATTAATATTTTCACTACTCTCAACAGACTTGGTGGATATCAATTCAGCCGGTGAAGAAGCTCTGCAGACACTCCCGGGAATTGGTCCGGTCAAGGCAGAAGCAATTGTGGAGTATCGGGAAATGTTCGGTCCTTTTCTGCGACTCTCCGACCTTGCGTACGTCAGCGGAATAGGTCCCGGGACAGTTTCCCGTATTGAGGAATACATTTTCATTGACAGCATCTCCATTACTGTAACAGACACTCTGCACTGGCTTGAGTCCGTTGATTCGCTTGCCCCTCTGCTTAACGTTTATTATCTCGATGTAGGCCAGGGGGACGCCATTCTTATAGAAGCAGCTTTCGGTGAAACCTGGCTTTTTGACGGCGGTCCGGACGCTGGCGGCCCTCTTGAACCGGCTGTTGTTTTCAGGCTTCATGAACTTGGTGTTGATACACTGGATGTTGTAGCTTTTTCTCATCCGCATTCGGATCATGTTGGAGGACTTGCATCCGTAGTAAGAAATTTCACTGTGCTGAAAGTTCTGGATCCAGGTATGCCTTTCTCTTCCTTTATATACGAAGATTTCCTGAATGCTGTATTGGATTCGGATTGTGATTATATGCTTCTTGAGGAAGGCAGCGAGTTCCAGCTGTCACCCCATGTTACAGCCTCTGTAATCTCTGCGGGTATGGAAGGAGTGGATTTAAACATAAATGAGAATTCCGCACTGCTTAAAATCACATGCGGTAATTTCACCACTCTTCTTACCGGAGATATCGAGGAGAACGCTGAAAGGATGCTGACCCCGGACGCGGAACCGGTAACGGTACTGAAAGTTCCTCACCATGGCAGCATAACCTCTATTTTTCCGCCATATCTCAGGAAACTGAGTCCACAGTTCGCAATTTTTTCAGCAGGCAGGAACAACAGTTTCGGTCATCCTCATCCTCATGTTATCGAAATTTACATGGAACTCGGAGCTGAAATCTTGCGAACAGACAGACTCGGGACTATTGTTGTTCGAACTGATGGAGAAGAAGTAAGCGTTTCATCTTTATAGAACTTTAGTTCAACCAGGGGAATACAGTGAAACTCAGATCAAAACTTGCACCATATGTCTATATTCTACCTGCACTTATAATAGTACTTGCATTCAGGACCCTTCCTATTCTGAGTTCCTTCACCGCATCGTTTACAGATTATGATATCGGTGGTTTTCATGGTTTCATAGGTTTCAACAATTACGCGAGGATGCTTTCTGATGCCCGCTTCTGGCAGAGCGTTACCAATACTCTGTATTTTGTTATCGGAGTTGTTCCTGCAGGAATAATAATCCCTCTTCTCCTTGCAATTCTTCTCAGGGGAAAACTTGCAGGAAAGAGCTTTTACAGAACCATCTACTTCCTGCCTGTTGTTACTTCAGCGGTAGCGATCTCAGTTGTCTGGACATGGTTATACAATCCCGAAGCGGGTCCGATCAACCAGATAATCACTCTGTTCGGTGGAGAACCTCTTCTGTGGCTCAGAGAGCCGCGGGGAGTTTTCGAGATGCTTCTGTCACCACTTGGTATACACCCCAGAGGGATTCTTGCCGGCCCAAGTCTGGCTCTTGTATCGTTAATGATGGTCAGCGTCTGGAAAAGCACCGGTTACAATACAGTACTTTTTCTCGCGGGACTGGAAAACATCCCGCATACTTACTATGAAGCAGCTAAACTTGATGGTGCCGGCACCTGGGGAACATTCAGGAACATCACCTGGCCCCTTCTTTCTCCAACCACCTATTACGTTCTGATAATGAGCACAATTATTTCATTCAAGACATTCGCTCTTGTCTATGTCATGACTCCTCCCCCGGGCGGAGGGCCTCTCGGAACTACAAACGTTATGGTTTTCTATCTGTTCCAGAAAGCATTCGATCGATTCGATATAGGTTATGCCAGCGCCATATCGGTTTTCCTGTTCCTGGTTCTTCTGTCACTCACCATCATCCAGAGAAAGATAGCAGGTAGAAAAGTGCACTACGGATCATGACAACACGAATCCTGGCACTCAACACCACCAAGCATTTCTTCCTTATCCTGGGCGGGGTCGTAATGCTTCTTCCTTTCCTGTGGATGGTTAACACATCTCTTCAGCAGGGTGGTTTCAGTAATTACGTGGAAGCATGGACAAAGGTCCCGTTCGGCAGATATTTCCTTAATACTCTTCTTGTTACAGTCTTGACTGTAGGTGGCGTCCTGGTTACATCCTGTCTTGCAGCCTACTCCTTCGCAACGATGAAATACAGAGGAAGGGACATGCTCTTTCTCCTGTTCCTTTCAACGATGATGGTTCCCCAGCCGGTGTACCTTGCTCCTTCCTATGTAATTCTATCCAAACTGGGATGGATCAATACGTATCTTGCCCTGATTGTACCGTGGACAGCGAATGTATTCAGCATATTTCTGCTCAGACAACACTTCAGAACTATTCCGATATCACTCTATGAAGCGGCTGTTCTTGATGGGTGCAGCAGGCTTAAATACCTCTGGAAAGTTGTTCTGCCTCTGTCAAAATCTGTAATCATTACAGTACTTCTGTTCAATATTATCGGTTCCTGGAACAGCTTTATGTGGCCTCTGGTTGTTACGCATTCAGAGAATCTACGGGTTCTTCAGGTCGGGCTTTCCTACTTCAACCAGGAACAGTCAAGTAATTTCCAGCTGCTTATGGCCGCTTCCACTTTCTCTACAATGCCTTTGATAATCCTGTTTATCGCGGCGCAGAAGCGAATAGTAGCCAGTTACTCAAGATCAGGGATCAAGGATTGATGTGAAAACAGTACTTATCATTATCTGCCTTGTGGCTGCATCCATATCGGCTGCGGAAGGCCTGTATTCCGAAGCGGTATCTTTTCTTGTGCGACTTTCGTCTCAGGGATACACGGGAAGTGGAATTATGGCTCTTGAACTCTCGCTCCTTGTACCCTGTACACTGTCTGTTTACCCGCCTTCCCATTCATCTGGAGGGTTCTATATCGGAATGGGCGGGAACAATATTCTCAATCTCAGTCTAAGACTGGAGGGAGAGGAATGGTTTAAAGAGGATTCCATGCCTGATGATTTGCCTGTTCTAAGACTGGACTCGACAGAGGTTGCAGAAGGAAATCGTCTTATCATCTGTGCAACGGACATGATTCGCGGCAGCAGGACAGATAGTGCTACGGTAATCTGGGCATTTCTCCCTGTTGACCTGAATGGGTTATAATTATAGTCTACTTTATATTGAAGAATGATTTGCGAAATGGAGAATATCAATGAAGAAATTTCTGGTAGCAGTTCTGTTGACGGTATTATGCGGTACTGCATCTGCAGGTACTGCGGGTTTTGCTTTTCTGCAGGTTCCCACAGGTGCCAGAGCTGTTTCCATGGGTGGCGCTTTCACTGCGGTTCCCGGAGATCCGATGGGGTTATACTGGAATCCCGCGACACTTGCCTCAATGGACAGACAGATGTTCACTTCAACCTATACAGGTTACCTGATGGATATGCAGGCTGGTTTCGTCGGATGGGTCGATCCATCCGGCAATAATGTTGTTGGAGCATCAATTAACTATTTCTACGGTGGCAGCTTTTTAAGAACCTCTATGACACATCCAACCGGCACTGGAGAGGAGTTCAGCACAAACAGTGTTGCTCTGGGGGGTACTTACGTCTTCAGATTCGGACCTTCTTTTGCAGCGGGAACAACAGCGAAATTCGTTTATTCAAACATAGACACATACAGCGGCAACGCTTTCCTTGTTGATGCCGGAGCCTGGTATAAACCTTCATGGATATCACTTGGATTCGCGGTCAGAAACGTGGGAATCCAGACTAAAGCTTTTTATCAGGAAAATGACCCCATGCCAACTGAAGTGGCTGCCGGAGCAAGCGCTACACTGCTCGATGGGAAACTCCTTGTGGCAAGCGATATCACTTACCCGTTCCAGGGCGATTTTAATGTTGCTCTTGGTATCGAATACAATCCCATGGAGATGCTGTTCCTCAGAGCAGGCGGGAACCTCCATGACAAAGACGCGGCGGACAACGCCGGGGGCAGTATTATT
Organism: Candidatus Aegiribacteria sp.; assembly: GCA_021108435.1. Lineage (NCBI taxonomy): Bacteria > Pseudomonadati > Candidatus Aegiribacteria > Candidatus Aegiribacteria sp. Next base: position 19,437 of record JAIOQY010000006.1, on the reverse strand, counting down.
GACGCTCTCGCGTTCGGAATTGGAACGGAGTGGAATAGATTCGGTCTGGATTACGCATTCAAACCTTTTGCTGATCTTGGCAATATACACAGGATAAGCCTCGGCATTTCTCTGTGAGTCACACCGCCTGGATCTTTTTGCTCGTTTTTACGACATTAACGATTTCATCCTGTACTCGAGAATCCAGAATCGAAAGCAGACAGAAAAGGCTGAATACTTTCAGATCCGTTCTTCCTCAGGATATCAGAGACGAATTTGATGAAATCGCTTCCAGGGATAATTGCTCGGATGTAGGTTTCCTTCTTGAGGAAGCAAGAGCATGTAATTTCTCTCTTGATACTGCTATTGACTCAATAGTACGCGCTGAAATGATTGATATTTTCAATAATGAAGAGATTGTGTATTTTTTCTGGTATTATTTTGCGTACGCCATAGAAACCGGTTCCGTGAGAGAACCCTGAGGAGGGCTCCACCGGTTCCCTTTGAACGGGCACAGGATTGATTTCGGAATTGTCTTCCGAATAAATTACTTCGACAAAAGGAGAACAATCAATATGTATAAAAAACTGGGGCTGGATCCCCCTGATAGTCCTCCAATCCTGCTCGACCGTACAAAGGTCCGTGGTGAATTCGGTATGCAGGTCGATGAATTGAGCGGACAGCATCTGTTCGCGTGTTATCAATGCGGAAATTGCTCATCCGGCTGCCCTCTTGCGCAGGAGATGGATATTCTCCCGAACAGAATCATCCGCCTCGCCCAGCTCGGACAGAAAGAGGAAATTATCCTGAGCAAAACCATCTGGATCTGCGCCAGCTGCTTTCAGTGTACAGTCAGATGCCCGAAGGGAATTGACATCCAGGCAGTCATGGACACGCTCAGGCAGATCGCTTTAGACGAAGGAGTAGATCATTTTGGGCCGGACCAGATCAATCCCAGACATGCGGCTGAAGTTCCTCAGCCAGGGCTTGTAGGAGTTTACAGAAAGCTGTCAACCTAGGGAGCATGTCCGACAATGAAGCATCAGCATAAAACCCACACAGCTGGCTATAATGCCCGGATATTATCGTCAAATACTTCCAGTATTCTCCTCAAATCTCCGAGCATTCTATCTCAGCCGTGAGTATATTCTGCTAAATGCACATTATCAGACAAGCTCCTAGAACTGGAGGAAACATGGCCAAGGTTGCTTACTATCCGGGCTGTGCTCTGAATGAACGATCTTCCCATCTTGACCGTTCTGCCAGAGACGCAACAGAAAAACTTGGATTCGAGCTTGATGAACTTGAGTCCTGGACCTGCTGCGGAGCCGTTCCCCCGGTCTCAAAAGAACGGATAATGAACCTGATAGCCCCATCAAGAATACTCAAGAATGTCAGAGATTCAGGCAGAGATATGCTCATAACGATTTGTGATTTCTGCTATAACACTCTGAAAAGAACAAATTTCAGTATCAGAACTGATGATATTATCCGAAAAAGAGTAAACGCTTTTCTTGCTGACGATACCCCGACAAGATCGTATCTGGAAGATGATACAACTCCCTGGCGGGATTACGAAGGTGAAGTCAAAGTTGTTCACCTGATGGAGTACCTTCGCGATGAACTCGGATACTCTGGAATAACAGAGAAGCTAAAACGCTCCCTGAAAGGACTGAAAATCGCTCCATACTACGGGTGCGTCATGCTCAGACCTTTCAATGAAATACAACTGGATAGCCCTGAAAACCCGACCATCATGGAAGATTTCATCCGTTCGCTGGAAGCAGAACCTGTGAACTACCCCTATCGCACTGAATGCTGCGGGTCATACCTTTCTGTTTCCAGCCCCGATGCTTCAACAAGACTCTGTTACAGGATACTCAGCTCCGCTATGAAAAACGGAGCTGACGCAATCGTAGTCAGCTGTCCTCTCTGTTTCTACAATCTTGATTCAAGACAGAAGGTCGTACTGGATGCCTACCCTGATTTTAAAACGATTCCGGTATTCTATTTCACGCAGCTCCTTTCACTCGCTCTCGGTGTTGAATTGGACAGACAGGGTTTTGAAAGGCACTACGTTGATGTCTCCCCGGCTCTCGAGAAAATCGGCTCCGGCAAGGGGGACAAAGAATGAAACGAATAGGAGTCTTTGTCTGTCACTGCGGCATCAATATTGCCGGAACGGTTGATGTTGAGCGTGTAGCTCGGGAAGCGGAGAAGATGCCCGGTGTGGCTTTCGCAATGGATTACATTTACATGTGTTCAGAACCGGGACAGTCTCTAGTCCGTGAAAAGATCAAAGAGGAAAAACTCGATGCTGTTATTATCGCGGCATGCTCCCCCAATCTGCACGAATCAACTTTCAGAGCCGCGGCGGAGGAAGCGGGACTCAACCCATGGCAGTGCGAAATCGCGAATATCCGTGAGCAATGCAGCTGGATTCACTCCGACAGAATAAAAGCTACGGAAAAGGCTATCAAAATCGTTGGAACTATTGTTGGAAAAACAAGGCTGAACGAGTCGCTGGAACCAATTTCGGTTTCAATTAACAAAAAAGCTCTTGTTATCGGAGGCGGTATCGCGGGTATTCAGGCTGCTCTTGATATCGCTGACTCCGGTTACCCCGTAATTCTTGTCGAGAAGGAATCTTCCATAGGAGGGCACATGGCTCAGCTCTCGGAAACATTTCCCACTCTGGACTGTTCTCAGTGCATTCTAACTCCCAAAATGGTCGCAGCCGGGAAGCATCCCAATATCACTCTTATGACTTATTCCGAGATCGATGAGGTTTCCGGGTATGTAGGAAATTTCAAAGTCAAGATCAGAAGAAAAGCAACTTCTGTGGACTGGTCAACCTGTACCGGGTGTGGGCTCTGCACCGAAAAATGCCCCGCGAAAGTCCCATCGGAATTTGACAGGGGTCTTACAACTCGCGGCGCCATTTACGTTCCCTTCCCTCAAGCCGTTCCCAACAAGCCGGTTATAGACAGGGATAACTGCATCTATTACAAAACAGGGAAATGCAGGCTGTGCGAAAAAGTATGCGAAATCGGAGCCATAGATTTCGATCAGGAAGATCTGATTATCGAAGAAGAAATCGGGGCCATCATCACCGCAACGGGATTTGAGACTCTGCCAATTACCGATCTGCCCAGTTACGGCGCGGGAGAGATTCCTGATGTAATAGACGGTCTCGCCTTTGAGAGGATTCTCTCCGCTTCCGGTCCGACTACCGGAGAAGTCAGAAGACCATCCGACGGCATGATTCCAAAAGAGGTGGTTTTCGTGCAGTGTGCCGGCTCACGAGATCCGGAAAGATACAAACCCTACTGCTCAAAGATATGCTGCATGTACACGACCAAGCATGCTCTTCTGTACAAACACAGGGTGCATGACGGTCAACCTTACGTTTTCTACATCGACATCAGAACAGGTGGAAAAGGATACGAGGAATTCTATAACAACGCCGAGGAGGAGGAGGGAATCGTCTACCTGAGGGGTAAGGTCGCGAAGATCTTCCGCGATGGAGACAAGACCGTTGTATGGGGAACTGATACTCTTACAGGCAGAAATATCGAGATCGCCGCCGATCTGGTAGTCCTTGCAACTGCCATAGTCCCGACGGAATCTACCGCTGATCTGGCGAATAAACTCAGAATTCAGACAGGTCCCAACGGTTTTCTTTCCGAAGCACATCCAAAGCTCAGACCGGTAGAATGTATCAACGCCGGATTCTTCATCGCCGGAGTAGGACAGGGTCCAAAGGATATTCCTGAAACAGTTGCTCAGGCCAGCGGCGCGGCATGTAAAGTGATCTCCCTGTTTTCCAGAGATCATCTGGAGCAGGATCCGGCAATAGCCTGGGTTGATGAAGATCTCTGCAGCGGATGCAGGACATGCATTTCTGTTTGTCCTTATGATGCTAGAGAATATGACGAGGAAAAAGAAATTGTAATTGTTAATGAAGCTCTTTGCGAGGGCTGTGGTTCCTGTGTGGCTGCCTGCTCCTGCGGAGCGACACAACAGAGAAACCTTTCCGATTCTCAGATAAAATCCATGATCACAGCCAGCCTGGGAGGTGAGTGATATGAAGATTAACACACCAGATGAAATGAAATCAGCCAGTATTAATTTTGAATTCACAAAGGAACTACGTTCCATAGAACCGCTTAAGCTCACGGAAAGGGAGATGGTAAAATGACAGAACCGTCCAAAAAGCCCGTGGACGAGCTGGTTCCCATCTTCTTCATGGGAAAAAGGTACGATGTACCAGCAAGTCTCACGATTCAGAAAGCGCTTGAATACGCAGGCTACCAGCACATAAGAGGCTGCGGCTGCAGAGGAGGTGTCTGTGGAGCCTGTGGAACGGTCTACAGAGAACCGAGCAGTTACAAACTCCAGGTGGGTCTGGCATGTCAGACAGTTGTGGAACCAGGCATGCACCTGATGATTCTGCCCTACTATCCCGGTAACAGATCAACATTCAATATTGAAAAGATGAAAGGAACCGGCAGCGAAATCGCTGCTCTCTATCCTGAAATATTCAAATGCATCGGGTGCAACGCATGCAGTCAGGGATGCCCTATGGATATTGATGTCATGCACTATATGGCTCAGGCTATCAGGGGTGACGTCGCCGGTGCGGCTGAAACCTCCTTCGACTGTATCATGTGCGGTCTTTGCGCTTCCAGGTGCCCGGCGGAAGAAGTACAGTTCAACGTGGCTATTCTGGCAAGAAGGCTCAATGCCAGATACGGTAACCCCCGCGCAAAGCACCTCGCTGTGAGAGTCAAACAGGTGAAAGACGGAGTATTCGAAGAACCGCTCCATGATCTGATGAAACTTTCAACTGAAGAACTCAAGCAGCTTTACCGTGACAGGGAAGCTGAGCCGCAAATGGCTGAAGATGACTGGACTCCTCAGGATACGAGGTACGTCTGATGTACGCTTCAAGGAAACCGGAGGTCAGTGATGCCGTATCCTGAACAACTTAAAAAGTTGATTGAAAAAGTGGTAAGCACCCGCTCAGCAAGAGTGGAGCGGAAGAAGAAGAATGAGGAATTTCCTGCGCTTAAACTGGAGGAACGTGATCCGGTACTGAAGAATTTCCACCCTGATTTCATAGAGGATACCAGGCGTGCGATAAAAGTCGGTCCGAGCAAGGGCTATGCCATTAGTAATGAGATGGTTGACATCCTTGAAGCGAAAAGCCGCGTAAATCCGGAACTGGTTGATCTCACAAAACCGGATTACGAGACAGATGTCCTGGTAATCGGCGCGGGAGGAGCGGGAACTGCCGCAGCTATTCTTGCTGCTGAAAACGGAGCAAAAGTACTCATCGCAACGAAGCTCCGTCACGGTGACGCGAACACCATGATGGCTGAAGGAGGCATCCAGGCAGCTGACAAGGTCGGCAAGGATTCTCCTTATTACCATTATCTGGACATTCTTGGCGGGGGTCACTTCGTCAACGATCCAGAGCTGGTCTATACAATGGTCAGTAATGCTCCGGATGCCCTGAGGTGGCTTGAAGGACTTGGCACAAACTTCTCAAAATTCGAAGACGGCAGGATGAAAACAATGCATGGCGGTGGAACATGCAGAAAAAGAATGCACTACGCCGCTGATATCACCGGCGCTGAAATAATGAAAACCATCCGCGATGAAGCAAGAAATCATACAGATATGATTGATGTAATCGAGTTCTGCCCTGCGGTGGAAATCGTGCTGGATGAATCGGGCCGCTGTGCCGGAGCCATTCTCTACAACCTTGAGACATCAGAATACCATTACGTCAAAGCAAAGGCAGTAATAATTGCTACTGGCGGAAGCGGAAGACTTCATATCCAGGGATTCATGACAACCAACCATTACGGCGCTACAGCGGACGGTTTAGTCATGGCCTACAGAGCCGGAGTACCAATATCATTTCTCCATACCGTTCAGTATCACCCCACCGGAGTGGTATTCCCAGAGCAGGCGGAGGGAATTCTGATCACTGAAAAATTCCGCGGAGCGGGAGCGAATGTTCTTAACGTTCTTGGGGAACAGTTCGTGTACGAGCGCGAACCGAGAGATGTGGAAGCTGCCTGCATCATCCGTGAATGCAGCCCCAAAGGCAGAGGAAACGGCGTTCCAACTCCGACAGGCAAGTTCGGTGTGTGGCTGGACTCCCCTATGATAGACCTGCTGAAGGGCGAAGGTACCGTGAAGAAGGAATTCCCCGGCAAGAGCATTCTGTTCAAGCGATTCGGGATAAACATCTCGAAAGAACCTATGCTCATCCACCCGACTCTTCACTACCAGAACGGCGGCCTGGATATCAACAACAAATGCGAGACGAACATTCCCGGACTCTACGCAGCCGGCGAAGTCGCAGGTGGTATCCACGGGGAGAACAGACTTATGGGCAACTCTCTGCTTGATGTTATCGTCTTCGGTCGAATTGCCGGTGAATGCGCAACTGAGTACATCAATAAAGCGGGAGAGCTGGGAAAACCGGGACTTGAACATGTAAAACGCTACAACGAGGAAGTTGAGGCCGCGGATATAGAACAGGACAGGATAGCTCCAATGCTTCTGCCGGATTACAGCAACCCCGAGGTCCGCGAGAAACAGCTGACGAAAGACTACTTCGGAACCCTTTCATAACGCTAAAAAGATCCAGGGGACATGCACTCTCCGGTGCGTGTCCCCAAAGAACATGACGCTCTGCTGCGTGTCCCCCAAAAACATGCCTCTGGCACGTGTCCCCGTGTCCTTGCCCTTGACAGCATCAGCATCTTTCCTATAATGCGCCCTGCAGACGCGGGGTGGAGCAGTCTGGTAGCTCGTTGGGCTCATAACCCAAAGGTCGCAGGTTCAAATCCTGTCCCCGCTACCATCAGAATAAGGTCGCTTGGAGTAATTCAAGCGACCTTTTTATATTTATACAATCATTCCCAATAGATTGTTACTAGCTTTAATTGTCCTGGATTCCTATCCTTATTCCACCTCTCTGAAACAAGAGCACCCATCGTGGAGGATACTAACCTCTCTAGAGAGACTCCCAGTCAGGCGACTTCAATAAAAAGACCTGTATATGCTCCACCGCTGGATCAAAAGGAAACGCCGCGATTCCCCAGGGGCTGATACGGACATCCAGGTACCAGCCCTGTACCGGAATATCCTCTATCCTGATGAAGCATACCATATCTGGTGAAGTAAGTACTGGTAATATGCTTCTCTCAAGAGTGGTATTTATACCCGAAATGTTAAATACTTCCGTAGCCTCCCCCATTTGAGCGACAGTTATTAGAATGAGACTTTCTGCGAAAACCAATCCAGGAGGTCGAGTTGAAAAGGTCAAGATTCACAGAAACACAGATAGTAGCAATTCTTACGGAAGCAGATGCAGGAATGGCTGTGACAGAGGTGTGTCGCAGGCATGGTATCTGCGGGAATATTTTCTACAACTGGAAAAAGAAGTATGGCGGAATGGGCGTTCCGGAGGTCATACGATTGAAAGAGCTTGAGGTCGAGAACAGTCGCCTGAAACGCATGTATTCCGATCTCAGCCTTGAGAATGATGCTTTGAAGGAATTAATCTCAAAAAAGCTCTGACGCCACCGGAACGCCGGGAATCAGCATCTTTTCTGGTGGCGGAGCAGGGATTGAGTGTAGTGAAGGCCTGTGCTGCAGTTGGTCTATCCAGATCAGCCTGGTACCGTGCACCAGTAGACAGGCTTGAGAGGGATCGAGAGGTAATAGATGCCCTTCAGGAGCTTGTAGAGAAGAAACCCAGATGGGGATTCTATTTATGCTACAACAGACTGAGGCTGGATGGGCACAAGTGGAATCACAAACGAGTTTACAGGATTTACAGGGAGCTAGGCTTGAACATTCGCAGAAAGACAAAGAAGAGGTTGCCCATCAGAGATCCGCTGCCTATGGAGGTGCCAGACCGTCCTAATGCTATCTGGTCACTGGACTTCATGAGCGATTCTCTTTACTTCGGAAAGCGATTCAGAACACTGAACATCATGGATGAGGGGGTCAGAGAGATCCTTCACATCGAAATAGACACCTCTCTTCCCGGAGCAAGAGTGGTGGAAGCCCTGGAAAGACTGAAGACATGGAGAGGTTTACCGGATGCCATCAGGAGCGATAATGGCCCTGAATTCATCAGCCAGGTACTTGCTGATTGGTGCGAAGAGAATGGAGTTGAGCTGCGACACATCGAACCCGGAAAACCCAACCAGAACGCTTACATAGAAAGATTCAATCGCACTTATCGTGAGGAGGTTTTGAACGCTTATTTGTTCGATAGTCTGGATCGTGTTCGAGAGATTACCGAGAATTGGATGAGAAGTTATAATGAGTGGCGGCCGCATAGCTCTCTTGGGGGCTTGCCGCCAACCGTTTACAGAGAAATGTTAACTGCAGATGTCTCCTCTTATGAACTGTCCTCTTAACAGGGGGGCTTACGGGCGATAATCAGACTTCCTATACCGAATCGGATTAAATATATTTATACATTGTGTGTATTCCCTCTATAGAAGATGATTTAGGTAGGTTATCAGATGTTCGATATTTCTATTCGAGTAGTTATTCCAGTTGCATTATTCCCACCAATAGCATTCACTCTATATGGAATCATACAGAAGCGGAAGAAGAATCTTAACGATGCCTTGGATTATATGGAAGACAAGATTAGAGAGAAAAAGATCGATACTCGGAGGAATGTAAGCTTAGAGGGATCTCCAAGTTTTGCTGGATGCTACAAAAGTCGCATTCTGCGTACGCTGTCATGTGATCTATCATTGATATTACAAAAATCCTACTTTAATCCAGGTGATCTCGATGATGCCTTAAGTGATATAGATAGAAGAATAAAACACCTCAGAAAATTCACATAACCTACCTATTATTTCGTCAATATTGTATTGGAGGGAACAATTGAAACCTATTACTGCTCTTGATGTAAAGAAAATAGTTAATACTTTTGATATTAATCCATCATTGCATAGCGAAGATCTACTAAAAAATATAATTAGTTCAGAACGCAGGCATTTCGGAAATCATCTATTCTTTGAGTATGTATTCTATAAAGACCCATATATAGAGAATAAAGCTAATACACTTATAAGAGAAATAGTACAGAACAACAAACTAATTTATGTTGTCCATGGATACTCAAAGAACGGTAAGTCAACTTTTATTAATTATGTGTGCAATAAATCTGGCAAACCAGGTAGTCAGAAGACACTCATTCCACTTATTATTGATTTTGAGAAATACAGCGAAGATACTTACTCTCAGCGTGTGAAATATTTACTGCTAAGTGAGTTTCCTTGTACTAACAAGGAGAGCATCAAGAATACCAATAGAATCCTCACTGATTTCTTAGACAGGTATGATTCATTTTTAACATCACTCAGTAAGATTTCCAGTGATATAAACCCGCGTATGTACTATTTTCAGGATTTCTGTAAAGAAATCAGATCAATGCTTAGAAACTTTATTGCAACGAGTGGGAAATTCATGGGATCATACGATGAGTACTATGCTGAACTGAAGGAAAGGATTAATGCTATTGACGCAATAGAATCTGCCCATACATTCGGATTCTATGTATTTTATCTTTTCTATAAGAATCGAGTCTATCTGCAGGATTACAATAATACTATATTACTAGTACTCGATAATATTGATGATTGTATGCATAAAGATGATATGAACTTCCTTGATAAGCCACAATTTGCTATTACTAGATTTATTAAGGAACTACTAAATCATTCGGAAATATCAAGATTGTTATTGAAATCATTTTTACCAAGCTCTCTAGACCAGAAATACTACTCTCTTCAAAATAGAATCAAGATAGTATATGTGCTACGTACAGCAAATATGTTCGTGTACGCATGGTATATTGATCACAAGAAGGCATCGGATTCTACAAGCAGCAATATATACAACGCCATGGGAGAAAGATTACTAAGATACACAGTCATGGATCAAACCAGAGGGATTCTGGAATCAAAATTAGAATTCTATAATGCACTTCTGGGTCATAGAGACATCAAATTTATAAAAGTGGAGCGTCCAGCCGGATTCAGAATGATTAAATACTTAGCCCTAGAGTTGAAGTATTCGGATGACCTCACTCCAGTTCACGAAATATTTAGACTCTGGAACGGGAGCAAAAGGCAGATTACTAAAGCAATCGGTGACAATTGGACTGGTATAAAGGACAAATATATGAGTGGCGAAGATCAACTCGAAGGGTTAGTGGAAAGTGATTTTAATAGAAGGTTTATTCTTATTAGAGGGTATTATTTACATCTATTCATGACACTTATCGATATATCTGATAAGGAACATAGTAAATTGAAGGTAATTATAGCATTATACAGTAATCATAATAAACGTGGACATAAGAATATGACACGTTATATCATAAACTATATTGTCAATGAGTCTTACAAAGAGAAGAAATACTTAGATAGAATAGGAAATATAAAATCTCATGGCACTACTCTAGATACTCTACTGGACGAACTGAATGATCTCATGAACAAAGTAAACAAAGGGAATGAACTCCCATATGAAAGATCAGAAGTGAAGGAGATATTCAGAGTAATCAGTGAGTTGAATATTGATAATCCAGGACAAATAGTGACAATGTATCAGAATGTATACGATAGAGGTACAAAAGAATACAGTCATAGATATGATATCAGTAAGATATTGAATCAATACGAGACTAGTGGTTTATGTATTCCAAATGAAGTACGGATATATGCGAATGATAATGCGTATTACCTAGCGGATAGTTTACTAACACATTATGAAGTAAATGCTGTAATGTGTAACGTGCAGAAACCAATGATTTGCTATGCTATGCGAACATCTGAACTAGGGGACTCATACGAACATTTTGGATTCTACAAACATATGAGGAATATATATAGCAAAACTGAAACAAGATTGAAACAAACACTTGAATACTACATCAGAAACATGATTGAAGGATTTCCACCACATCTTTTTGTTCAATCACCACTATTCTCAATACTTGAAGATGTAGAAAGCGATGATAAAGTACCTCTTAGAATCGGAGATTTCTATTTTAGAAAGTTAATCCATTCTCACATTAACTATCTGGACGTTTATAGGCGAGCATTACTAAACGGTGTACTAGGGAATTTCATTGAGGGCACAAAACTGCAGGCAATCAAAGCTGTTGAGAGTGTGATCTTGGACTATGCAAAGCTTTATGTGAAACTCTATGATTCAATAGATAAAAAACTCACAGAGTATTCTGACAAAATAAAAGGTCATAAAGAAAACAAGAGATTGAAAGATACATACAAAGGGGTGAAGAGGATTATTCGAGAAATAAATTCTGACTTACCTCCTGGGGAGAAAAACTTGAGAATCACCAAACCTGGAGTGGTCGAATAAGAACGCAGATAAAGACAATTCAGCAGTAATTGCGTAAGCCCCTCTGATAAAATGACAGTTGAATAGAGGAGGTGATCAGCATCTAACCATACTGCCTGCAAGCGACAGTTCGAATTCCCTGATATCTGAAATCGAATTGCCTTAATGTCATTGGGGCGGTGTACGAAACGGAAATCGAATCCGAGGTAATATGGTCAGTATTCCTCAGTTACAGCCCTTCTCGACATCTGCGAATCCCCTGATCCACATTAATATGTGGTTCAAACGAAGCTCGGTTTCCGCTACCAAAAATGAGGGTCGCTAGAAAATTAACTAGCGACCCTTTTCGTTCTTATTGATTCATTCTTCACTTAGATTAATTTAGGCCCCCAGGTTCATTCAATACAGTCTAACAGTGTAGTCCGCCTGAGTGATGCACGAAGGGTTGTGTTTAAGTAAAGACCAACGCATCTTACTTGTGACAATCACAAGCCTACGGAGGAGCTAAGAATCAGTAAAACCGACAAAAGAAGGCTATTATCTGCAGTGAAGTTTTCACTTCCTTGCATATTCTCCATCCTACTTATGAACTGCGGACAAACGGAGGAATACTTCCCTCTACCTGATATCGAATACAAACTCGAAGTGGTTGATTCAATCGGAGTGGAGTTCGGAGAGGAAGAATACATGTTGGCCTGGCCAACCGATCCAACCTATTCACCAGACGGCAGGATCTTTATAGTCGACAGACTGAAGCACGAAGTATCGGTCTTCTCAAAGCGGGGTGAATATCTGGAGAGCATAGGCAGGGAGGGTGAAGGCCCAGGTGAGTTCAATATGATGCCTAGCACTGTAGAAATGATCCCTGATGGCGGTGTTCTGATAGCATCCACGGACAGGTATGCAGTGTTCGACAGCTCCTTTGCATTTGTTGATCAGGATGTAGCAGATGGATACCGTATGATGTCTATCAAGAAAGTCCTGGACGATGGAAGCTTCATCGGTACTGAGATGAGTCTTGAAAGCGTGGAAACTGGTCCGGTATTCTCTATAACCCTCGGAAAATGGGAGTTATTCGAGGATGAACCGATTATCACTTTCTATTCCTACGAGAATACCTGGGATCTTAGCAGTCCTGGAACCATAGATTATACAGATAGCAGGGAGGATGGTCTCTCATATTGCGCTTCAATGGATGGACATGTTTTTTACGCTCGATCGTCAATAGATGAACTCTCCATACACTGCTGCAGTCCCGATGGATCAGAATATCTGCTTATAGAGGATGCGAATATTCATCGAGTAAGGAAAACTCAGAATGAGCTGGATGCTGAAATGCAGAGCTATATGAGTTTTTTCAACGCAATGGGGGCAAGATCAGGAAGGTCGGTCGACGACATAGAGCTAATCCTGGATCCCTACAGGAAAATCATCGAGGAAATGTTCACAGATAACCAGGATAGACTATGGGTGAGAATGGGAATCTATCCTGGAACTGTCTACCGTGTCTATGATTTCGACGGTAATGTTCTGTTCCATGCAGAAGTGGATTACGCCGGTAATCAACTGGATCTGAATAGCTGGGCCATCAACGGAGATGAGAATGGTATTCTTGCAGTTAATACATCCATGGAGTACTGTCAGAGGGTATACATACTGGAACTGGTTCTCGCAGAGTAGAAATGATCAACTCTCGTTTTCACTTGAGATACTTACAGGGAGATCAAGCCCTGTGTTTTCTGTGATTTCGAAAATCACTCAAGGCATTCTTTCTTATCCTCGTTCAGATCTCTTGAATCCTATGATCCACGATAATATCCGGTTCAAACGAAGCCTGGTCCGGGCTACCAAAAGGAACCCGGTCCATTGGGTCGGGTTCTTTCTTTATTGCAGTCCAGCGATTTTCGCTACATAGTTACTGAATGAATACTAAGTTGCCGACTTCAGTTCATTTATTGATGGTATTCGCCATCGCAAGTATTGCATTTTCCAGCGAAGAATCCTGCTCAATCGAGGGAACCGTATCTGACTCCGCTGGTAATCCACTTATCGGTGCTACCGTAATGGTCGTAGGTACCCCATATGGTGCGATGACGTATGCTAACGGCGGTTATTCCATCATCAACCTTGAACCAGGGGTTTACAGCGTTCAGGCTTGCATGGTCGGTATGCAAGCCAGTACGATATCAGAAGTATCTCTCGATGCCGGATCGGAGACTGAGCTGGATTTCACATTGACTTACTATTCATATGAACCCATAGAATACAGTTGGCCACTGTATGAACCTCCAGAGGAAAACTCCCTCCAAATTGAGCTAAGCCCCGATATAATCCCTTACTATGAAGATCTGGCTCTATTTGTCCACGGATCTGGAGATAATCAGGACGCAGTAAGAATCTTGCCAGAATTGGAAGGCAACACCTTCACTATAGGAGTTCCCTCTGACACATTCAACATTGTTTGGAGTCTTCCATTCACAATGGACCACTATGAGACCGTTGCTTCTCAGGAAATCAACGGTAATCGGATTATCCTGGAACTTGGGGATCGCAGGAATGATTCACCACAACAAGAACATGATCCAAGTGCTTCTGGATGGGACTGCCTTCAGGTTCTCGATGAATTCCCTGATGAATGGACCGCTGACGGATATAGTATCAGTAGCATTTCATTCAATCCATGGGACTACGGAGATCATAGATTAGCCTGGGCTGGTTTCATATCATATGCTGCTTTCTTCGAAAATACGGAAACCGATCCTGAATGGCAGATACTGCTCATATACACTGATCATCTTACCGTGCTTGAGGAAGGCGAAGAGCCTAAACACCTGTCATTTGAAATGGAAATTCTTAATCCAATCGTCTCCTTAACAGGGAAGTACATCCTTGGATTTCAGGCTGATGTTTCTCTGATGGCTGGTGAGGCTTTACTTATCGATGTCGAGGACATGAGTAGTTACAGATTTGATCCGCTACCAATTCAGGAGTTAGAAGAACAAAGCAGGACTGGATCTAGCTGCACAATAACCGTAACTGGCCCGGAGTGTGATTATTTCGTCTCTGATCTGGGCGATGTCTTTGCCTATTCCGATTCGATTACTGTCCGATATTCTAGTGATTATCTCGCTAGCTCAATGCTCTGCGATTCACTGAAATTTCATGTCGATCATGTTCTTGAGGATTCAGACGGCTACCTTTACTTCTTCGATGATTTCCTGCATCCAGATCAGATTCTCATCAGAAATCCCAATGGTGAATATCATCAGGTTCTGTTGGACTCAGATTACTGGCATGGAAGAAAGGAATTCTCTCCTTCCTCAAGTCTTCTACTGGCTTATGGAACATCTGCCTGGTCAAGCACAGGCATCTGCCTGAATGACATGCGTACCGGTCAGAATATCTGGCATGCCTGGGCATCGGAACCTATAAATGTATGCGTTCTTTCAAGGAATGCTGAATTCTATCTGGCGTCTCTGCCAGTTTCCTATCAAATGAATCATTGCATTGTTGCGCAGCTTGATGATCCAGAACATCCTTTTGTCCAATTCAGGGGATTCACCGATAAATGGATCATAATGATACCAATTTCTCTCAGTTCAACAGGATCGTCCTTCTGGAGGGTAAGGAACAGACATGATAACATCGGATTGGAACTTCCTTCCGAGTCTCTGGGTCGATTCGCTTTAATTAGCGAATCCGGTGAGTCGATCTGGGCTACCCCAATAAGAGATCTGTCAATTAGGGTTTTCCAGTATTCAAATTATTTCTACCTGGGACTGCAGAATATTGAGAATGATGTCTTTTCGGGAAATAGAATCATCTGGGACGATGGCAGAAGGATTTACATCACAAGTATTAATGAGACGCATGAGTAAGTTCTGATATGGATCTATTTTGGACTAGTTTAACGGGAGCAGCCTTATGAATACCATTACCATCTGCATTATAGGATTGATGGCATCGGTAAATTCAGATCTCCTTGTGGATCTACCCGCTGATCAGGAATCCATCTACGTGAATATTAGCTATGATCTGATTCCATTCGAAGAATACTATCCTGAACTACTCTGGGTTAAATCCGCTTTCTGGCCGGGGATAATTGGTTACTCCGAGGATTGTGTATTCTGTTCAGGAATTAACAGATGGCATTCAAGCGAAATATCAATTTTCTTTGCTGACGGTTCAAAAGAAGTATTGCACATCGTGCCAGGATGGCAACACGACTACTACGTAGCTATGCAGGATGATACTCTATACGCTATATCAACCGGAGACGATGATCTGGCGATGGATCTGTATACTGTTTCTATCTCCACAGGTGATATTCTAAGGACTCTATACATGCACGCGCCAGCAACTTCATCGCCTATCCTCATTGATGATATGGTTATCGTTTCTCTTCTTGATGGTAATCTCATTGCCCTTAAGCAGGATACTGTAGTATGGGGATACACTCTGAATTCACTTTCAACGGGGCCAATGCTTCTGCATGACTCCATGCTGCTATTTGGCACAAACAGCAGTTATACTGAGCCGGGCCATCATCTTGAGTGTTATAGTAAATATCTTGTTTCAGAAAGGGACTTGCGTATAAATGAGCCTTCGTTTTTTGCTCTGGATCCTGAAAATGGCGAACTTCTTTGGAGAACTCATCTTACAGATCATGTTGCTGGACCTACAAGCATAGTAGATGGAACTATATATGCTTCTTTAGATGATGGATCGATCATAGCTCTAGATATCGAAAGTGGTGATTTACGCTGGCAGGAACATGATTGTGTGGGTGAATTCGGTCGATTTGGGATCAGCGAGGATTACTTGCTTTGTTCTAGTGACAAAGGCACTCGATGTCTCGATCCAACCGATGGCAGGGAAATATGGAGTTCTGATTTAGTCAGCTGTGATGGCTCGGCAGGCGTGTGGAAAGATATTGTCTTTATACTCGATGGTCTTATTTTGGTTGCTCTTGATGGAGTTACAGGTGACAGGTTATGGCACTTTAATAGAGGATGGAGTAACGGAGAGATTTTAGTACATGGTGATTTGATCTATACAACTAGCCGAGACCATGTTTTCTGCCTGGAAATGAAACCTATCGACTGAGTTATTCGATTGCAATAAGATACACCCTTGAAAAGTCGGAGAAGATGACTCTGCTACCATCACTCGATAATGCTGCAGTTGCTCTAGTCCTATAGTTATGGGTCAGTTGATGTTCTCCATCGGACAGAAAGAGAGTATCACTCTCCCAGATCATATCACCATCTGGTTCGAGTAGTGTAAATATGCGTGAATTACGGGCTGGTGACTTAACAAGAAGCAACCTCCCTTTATCAGATATATCAAGCACTCTGGAATCACTCCAATAATCCCCGGATGAGATGTACGCAACTGAACTCTCCAGTGGTTTCATGAAATTCCCAATGATGAAGCAGGAAGGACATGTCTGTGGATATCTGACTATTGGTCTGGCTTCAACTATCCACATAGTCTCATTAGGACTGATCATGGGATTCTTTGTTTCAAGTTCAAAAAGTCCTGTAAATATTGGTTGTCCATTAGAACAATCATAGCAGATTATACCATTAGAGGTACTAATTAACACACAATTTCCTAATTCTCCGATAGCAAAACCATGTCTTCCAATGTAATGAGTAAGAAACCAGGGATTGTCTATCTCTGCAATAATACTATTGAGGTCATCTATTACAATGGATGAGATTTCTTGGCTATCATCAAACTGGATAATATCAGATGAGCTGTAATAGCTATTGAATTCGTTCTCAAGATTAGTGTATTTAAGAGTATCAACAGAACCAAGGTGTGAAAGTGAATGACGCGAGATGGATATTTCACTGTTTAAAGGGATGTAACTCAATACGCTATCATTATTCGAGATATGATAACCATTGATGATATCGGCAAACTCGGTCATCAAGTCATCTGGAAACATGAATTCGTTCATATTTGCATTTTCGAGATTGACGCAAGTAATTCTTGTCTGGGTGTGAGGAGAACATGGAGTGTCAGATGCTATTACACTCCCGTTATCCGAACTGTATATGAACCTTGGAGATTGATCAAGTTCGTACTGACGCAATCTAGGTTCATGGTCCTGGAGAACAACGATCTTGTCCTTAAAGAGGATCACCAACCTCCAATAGTCCTCCGAATCGGTGTTAATGAAGAAAGCGCTCATTCCTATTCTGGCGGTGCCACATAAAACAACAAATGGTTCGCCATATTCTAAAGGATCAATTATCGAATCCAGGGTCACGGTGTATGCGGGATTAATATTGCCAGGCACAGTATTATGACGATCAGAAGTGAGAAGTGTATCTGTACTACCGTACAACAGATAGAAAAGTAAACAGATTGTTGAGATCACGAGTGTATCAATCCAATCAGTATGAATCTAACAGCATATTGTACTATGTCTCGCTTCCATAGATTCATCAGAGTTACGTTGAACTGTTCAACATCGGATAATATCGCATGAAATTACTAATGTACCAATGATAAGTCCATTCCCTCTCATCAGTAAGGAAATCCTACTCTACTCATTCTCCTTGCTCCATGCTTAACTCCTTTGTAAATCCAGTGTACGGATACTGTTGGAATTGTGTACGAATCGGGTGCATATACCGTCCCCGCTACCAAAAGGAACCCGGTCCATTGGGTCGGGTTCTTTCTTTATTGCAGTCCAGTACAGTATCAGATTTTTCTCTTGATGCCGGATCGGAGACTGAGCTGGATTTCACATTGACTTACTATTCATACGATCAAATAGAGTACAGCTGGCCATTGTATCAACCTCAAGCGGAAGACTCTCTTCAGATTGAATTGAGCCCTGAGATTATTCCTCATTATGAAGACCTGGTTCTATTTGTCCATGGATCTGGAGATATGCACTCTCCTCTCGAACGTATTTCGTAATGCTCTTCTCAGAAGGCAGCATGGCAGGGAGCAGGACCGTCATAGTAAGATGAACAACCATCTTCTACCGTCGCAATCTCATTAAGTCCAGAGTACTGATTTATTAATCTACTGGAAATGAATCGGTTATCCGATCCCAGCTTCCTCCGTTTGCCAGGTGAAGACAACCCGAAGAGTCTATGCAGAGAAGATCGAATCCGCTTCCATCCACGTAGTTCACTTCCAGTTCCCATGGACCTGCGCCTGGACAGGGATCGTGCTCGGTCAGAGCAAGCTCATCTGAGGCGATGTTGTCGTAGATGTTGCCGGATTCATCGATCGCCAGCATCAGAATAAACCCTGTGTCCTGATTCTTCTCGATTTCAAATCTTTCCAGTTCCACGGTGAGCCCTATGAACTCCGATGATGCCCAACCCTCTTCGGAGTAGCCGTAAACCCGGCCGTCAGAACCGAGTAGGAATGGGAAAAGCGATTGAGTTTCGTCATCGATGAAGAAATCAATATCCCGGGCAGGGAAGGATGATACTCTGTCGGGAAGAATCTGCCAGTTCCCGCCTGTCGTCCCGAATGACAGAACTCCATTAGCGTCGATTGCCATAACCGATAGATTCACTTCCGTCAGGTTGAGAAGTAGGCTCAGAGAGGGAGAAACAGCTTCCTCCTGTGAATCGAGAAGTGTCGTCCATCCGGAACCATCTGTCTGGAACAGCTTCCCGTCTCTAGCGAAAACTAATATGAAGACTGTGTCATCAAGACCATCCAGCTTAACCAGCTCAATACTGTAAGGCTCCTCACCCGGACAGGGATCTCCAGTGAGCATCCAGCCCTGTTGAGTGAGTTCGTACAAATTCCCGCTATCATCGATGGCCATGATCAGTTCACCAAATTCGTCATGATATACTCCCAGGGCAGGCAGTGCAGTAGAAGCGGATACTATGGACAGTAACATGAATAACGGCATGAATTTCACTTTAAATGTCCCTCCAGGCTATGATTCAGAATATTGATTCCTTCCTGAAATTAACCATACGACCTGAAACAACCGCAGTCAAACATGTTTTCACGCAGATTTTCACTGGAAGTACCGCATCATGG
>JAIOQY010000005.1 GCA_021108435.1 Candidatus Aegiribacteria sp. | reverse complement strand
ACCCCGATGATGAAGAATACAATATCCACGAGCAAATTGAGAATAGCGTCATACTTGCGCAGCACCTGCTTATGGGAAAGACAGTAAATAACCGGACAAATGAATACTATGAACTTGTGTCAGAAATTGCGGGCATGGATATAAGCAATGAATCTGAATTTGTAACCCACTTCAGAGTAGATGTTCGAATCAGAAACAAACTGGAAAGCATGATAAATCAGAATGATAATACCTCTATAAATCGAATTCAGTAGAACTTCCCGCACTTTCCGATAAACAAAAATATATATTCCTTGATATATACCTTGACATCTTCTGCGGAATGAAAAGGAATTCAAAAGAGTTGAGAATTTGAAAGTTGAAAATTGGATTGAATAAGGATCAACGAGTAATTTACTCCGCTTGACCGCAGAGGCCGAATTGATTTTCCCGTACTTTCTTTCTCTGTTATGTTAACTGATGCTTTTCATTGAGGGAGGATCTTCTTGAGCGTAATTACAGCACGGACTGCCGGTTTCTGCTGGGGAGTCCGCAGAGCAGTTGATCTGGTCCTTGCTGAACTCAAGAAGGGCAATAAACCATATGCGGTATACGGTGAACTTGTGCATAATCCGCAGGTACTGGAGGCTCTTGAGGATAAGGGCGTAGGTATTTGCAGCGATCCTGAGGAAATGCGGAAAGGTACACTTTTCCTGAGAACTCACGGAATCACAGTTGATGAACAAAAAAAGGTTTCCAGCCTCCCCCTGCATTTGAAAGATCTGACATGTCCACGAGTCAGCAGAGCTCTGATGATTGCCAGAAAGAAAAGCGAGGAGGGATATGATGTTCTTATCCTCGGAGACCCTGCTCATCAGGAAGTAATATCGATTCTTTCTTACGGGGGATCTTCAGCCAGGGTTATATCCGGTCCGATTGATGTGGAAAACCTGCCTGAACTATCAAAGCCTTTCCTGCTTTCCCAGACCACACAGAACACTCAAACATACGAAGAAACAAAGAAAGCTCTTCTGAACAGATTTTCCAATCTTGAACATGCTTTTACGATTTGCGAATCAACAAGCATGAGACAGAATGAACTCAGAGATCTGTGCGGCGGAGTTGACTGCGTGGTTGTTGTTGGGGGAAGAAACAGCGCGAATACTGCCAGACTTGCTGAAATTGCCCGCGAGGAGGGACTTCCATCGTACATCGTAGAAACACATGAAGAGCTGGATGCAGAACTGCTGGCACGATACGATGACATCCTTCTAACAGCTGGTGCATCTACTCCCAGCTGGAGCATTCGAAAAGTCCGGGAACAGCTTCTTGAGATTCAGGGGAACAGACTGAGATCCGGAAAATTCAGGGAGCTGCTTCAGGTAATGGTTTTTGGGAATTTCCATATTCTTCCCATTACATTTGCTACGGGAATTGCGAGTTCGATCATCCTTGGTGGGACCGGATGGTTTGAACCGGTGATTGCCTCTTCTCTTTTTCTTTTCGCGGTCCATACGGTGACTTCCGTTCTGGAATCCGGATATTCTCGCCCATCCGGTCTGCGGAGACAGGAGTTTATCAGAAAGCATCGAATATTTCTTACTATCTGCGCTTTAACCGCATTTGCCGGATCACTGGGGATTTCTCTCGTTTTGAATCCTGTCTGGCCATGTGTTCTGGGATTAATGCTTGTTGCATTCCTTTTCTATTCTATTCCGCTTATAAGAAAAACCTACCCGTTCCGAGGGTTGAGGGCTGTTCCCGGTTCCAGGGATCTTATGTTTGCCGGAGCCTGGTCGTTCCTGCTTGCATTACTTCCAGGATTCATTTCAGCCGGTTCCACAATTAATCCCGGTTCTGTTCTTTGGGCAGGAACACTGTTCTTTCTATTTCTGGGCAGGTGCCTGCTGGCTGATTTAGTGGATATGCAGGGTGATGCTCTTATGGGGATAGATACCATTCCAATTCATGCAGGAAGAGAAAAGAGCGTCATTCTATTCTGGTGCTGTTTCATTCTGGCGACTGTTCTGCCCGCAGCCGGTATTGTTATCAGGTATCTTCCTGTTCATGCTTCAGCTTTCGCGGGCGGACTAATTACTCTGGCGGTCGGGTATTTCTATCTCAGAAGAAGCCCTTTTCCATCGGAGTTTTCTAAAAGGATTATTGCAGACGGGAGTCTGTTTATCGCGGGATTCGCTCCAATACTTGTGTACTGGATCGGGGAGGTATTATGAGAAGAATATGTGATTCAGGTAAAACATGTTTCTTCATTTCATTGATGTTGGTGATTCTGACAATTCTATCGTGCTCAAAAACAGATGTATCCCAGCACGATCAGGAAACGGGCGGCAGCAGTATTCCGGAATGGCAGCAGCTTATTGTATCCGGCAGTATTGTGAATCTCAGGGCAGGGCCGGGAACTGAATATGCTACTCTTGGACAGGTTGAAAGTGGTGATACTCTTCAGATTACAGGGGGACTTGATGACTGGTTCCGGGTGTATGTTCCGAACCTGTCTCTTTTTGCATGGATATATGGGCCATTGACTTTCGGGGCGGAACTTCCGCATTGATACATAAGATTCGGATTTACTGAACGTTTTCATGATTACTGGAGGATATTAATGATTGACAGATATTTAATCCCCGAGATGGAGGAGATATGGACTGCTGAATCCAGATATGCAAGATGGTTGAGAATAGAGATACTTGCTGTGGAGGCAAGGGCGGAAGCCGGTTTTGTTTCAGCTTCAGATCTGAAGAATATCAGAGATAACGCCTCCTTCAATGTAAAAAGAATCGAGGAAATCGAAGAAGTTGTCAGACATGATGTAATCGCTTTCCTTACAAGTGTATCCGAGAGTCTTGGTTCAGAAGCAAGACATATTCATTACGGTATGACTTCCAGCGACATTCTCGATACATGCCTTGCAACCCAGCTGAAGGATGCAGGGAAGATGATTATGGATGAGCTTGACAGTTTTGGCAGTGCTATGGCCGGTCTGGTCAACAGAACCAGGGGGATTCTCTGTATAGGCAGAAGTCACGGAATGCATGCGGAACCGACAACGATGGGCTTGAAGTTTGCCGGGTACTACAGCGAATATCTGAGGTGTAAGGACCGATTAATAACTGGTCTTGAATCAGCATGTGTGGGAAAATTGTCCGGAGCAGTAGGAACTTACGCACATCTGGACCCATCCGTGGAGGAATTC
This sequence comes from Candidatus Aegiribacteria sp., assembly GCA_021108435.1. NCBI lineage: Bacteria > Pseudomonadati > Candidatus Aegiribacteria > Candidatus Aegiribacteria sp. The sequence continues at coordinate 39,183 of JAIOQY010000005.1, read as the reverse complement.
GTCTGCAGAAGACTGGGAATCGGGATTGAAACTGTTTCGACCCAGGTTGTTGCAAGAGACAGGCACGCAGATTTTGTATATGCGCTTGCCTCCATAGGAAGTCTCCTTGAGAGATTCGGAACGGAAATACGGCATCTGCAGCGAACCGAAGTCGGTGAAGTTGAGGAGTCCTTCGGGAAAGGACAGAAAGGTTCCAGTGCCATGCCCCATAAACGGAATCCAATTATCAGTGAGAGACTCTGCGGGCTTGCACGCCTGCTCAGGGGCTATCTGATTCCATCCCTTGAGAACACTGTTCTATGGCATGAAAGAGATATAAGCCATTCATCCGCTGAACGCTTCATCTTTCCGGATTCCTGTGGGATAGCTCTATATGCGCTTTCCAGGGCAGTGAAGCTTACATCAAATCTGAGGGTGTTTCCAGATGCCGTCAGGAGCAATATTGAAAAGGCCGGGGACAGATTCCACTCTCAGACAATTCTGCTCGCTCTGATTGATAAAGGTTTTTCAAGAGAAAGCGCCTATAAGATGGTTCAGCGTGTTGCCATGGAGGCTATGGAACAGGGTATAGGATTTATCGATATGGTAAGACAGGATAAGGAGTTCAAGAAGATTTTGTCCGGTAATGAGATCGAGGAGCGATGTGCCCTTGAGTATCACCTTCGAAATGAGGATAATACTCTGGGAAGGCTTGGTCTTTTACCAGCAGATGAATGATTTACGGGGGAGGGTGATATAGATGCTGATCGAAATACTTGGGGGGATTATCGTTGGAGCATTGCTGGTGTGGTTGATTATGCTTGCAAAAACCAGGAAAATAGCATTCAATAATGAGGAACGAATCAGTTCGCTCAAGAATGATATCACTGCTCTTCGTTATGACAAGCAGGAAGCTGATGCAAGGCAAACCAGATATGATCTTGAGATTAAGAAACACCGTGCTATTGCAGTACTGTTTCCTGAACTGGTAAAACAGGTGCTTGCGGCGAGAACTCCGGATGAACTCGCTAAACTTCTTGCCAGGGCCATGCACAGACTTACCGGATGTGATCGCATTGCGGTATTCCTGGCAGATGTCCGTGGAGGTAAACTGGGGCTTGTACATACTGAGGGACTCGGAGAGATTCTCAAACAACCTCTCGTGGTAAATGTTGGTGACGGGCATGTGGGATTTTCAGCGGAGACCGGATTGGTTTTTGAGAAGAAAAACCTTGAGAAAGAAAGCGAACTTACAAAGAAACGGCTTGAGAGAACCGCGATTCCGAATTTCCTTCCCGATCTCGCTGCACCTATGGTTTGCCAGGGCGTGCTGTACGGTGTGATATGTCTGGTTGATATTCCGATAGAATCAACTCTTCCAAGAGAAAGACTGGTTGCGATTGCAGCTGTTGGAGCTGCTGCCTTAGAGGGTATTCGACTTCTTGGCAGGTTTGAATCCGCTGCCGATATGGATCCTGACACAGGTCTTCCTGGTAAAGGAAGGCTAGAACCGATTCTTACCCAGGAGCTTGAGAGAGTCAGAAGATTTGACAGCCCTCTTGCTGTAGTGGAACTAATAATTGAACGCGGCGCTATCGATGACAGGTTTCGTGCCAGAGAGTTCATGTCAATTGCCGCCAATCATCTTAAAGCGACTATGCGGAACATTGATGCCGGATTGAGAACCGGTGTTGATAAAATTGTCATTCTACTGCCTGGTACAGGTATTGAGGGCATGGAAAATGTTATGCATCGTCTGCTTGATGACCTTCCAAAACTGGAGAATGATACCGGAGATTGTATAGGTAACGTCAGGATGCGATATCTTATAGTTGAATCCGGGAACAGTGATACCGTTGAAGTTGTATTAAGCAGTCTTGAGCAGAAAACGTTCATCTCATCAATTGGTAAATGACCGGGAATTATTTTACAGCTGATCTATTTTAAGAAACATGCGAATTTCAATATCCCCGAACAGTAAACTGGAAGGTATCGATGGATCTAAGGGATAAGCTTAAGGAAGCAATCAAAGAACGTAGTCTTGCGATGACACTTCCGGAAGCAGAGAAACTGGCCGGTTATGTTGGTCGAATGCCGACTCCCCTCGAACTCCACCTGTTCGACACTATGTGGAGTGAACACTGCTCCTATAAAAGCTCAAAACCTGTTCTGAGACAGCTGCCGACGCAAGCTTCCAATGTTGTTGTGGGGCCAGGGGAAGATGCTGGTATCGTGCGATTCTGCACCTTCAACGGAGTTGACTGGGATCTGGTTGTTGCTCACGAAAGCCATAATCATCCCTCCCAGGTTCTTCCTGTAGAGGGTGCCGCTACCGGAATAGGCGGGATTGTGCGAGATGTTTACTGTATGGGAGCAAAGGTAACCGGATCACTTGACCTTCTCCGTTTTGGAGATCCCATAGGTCTCTCAGGTGAGAGAACAAGGGCAATCTGCCGTGGAGTGATTGAGGGCATCTGGAAATACGGGAATGCGCTTGGTGTACCAAACCTTGGCGGTGATACCAGGTTCCATGAAGGTTACGATGATAACTGTCTTGTTAATGTTGTTGCTCTCGGGTTTGTCAGACACGACAGGATTGCGCACAGCTTTGTTCCGGAGGAAGCTCATACGGAACAGTATGTGCTGATTCTGGCTGGAAAGCCTACGGATGATACAGGATTCGGAGGAGCCACTTTCGCTTCCGCCGATCTGTCGGATACAGCGGAGAAAGGTGCGGTGCAGGTCGCTGATCCTTTCCTCAAGAGAGTGCTTTCCGAGGCAAACAGGGTGGTTCTGGAGATGCTTTTCGAAAAAGAAATCCCGTTTGGATTCAAGGATCTCGGTGCTGGAGGAATTGCGTGTGTTACCAGTGAGCTTGCAGCTCACGGTGGGCTTGGCATTCATGTGGATCTGGATGAAGTACCCATCTCAATTCCAGGGCTTCCGCCTGAAGTAATTGCCTGCGCTGAAACACAGGAAAGATACGGACTCGCCGTGCCGGAGAGTGTTGCTGAGGAAATTCTTAACATTTATAACATCAGCTTTGAATTACCCCGCCTGTTTCCAGGCGCTTCCGCTTCCATAATAGGCAGGTTCACAGAAGACCCCGTTTACAAAGTTGTTCACAGGGGCATTGAAGTGGCTTTCACTCCTGTACATTGTATCACCGAGGGTATCGTTTACGAAAGGGAATCGAAACCGTCTCCCGTCGAGGTGATAGAACCTGACATTCGCCCTGTTGATCCTCCTTCCGATCTGAGGAAGATGCTGCTTTCGCATGATGGAGCAAGCAGATCGCCAATATGGAGTTATTACGACAGCGAGGTTCAGGGAACAACTCATTTCAGACCAGGAGAAGCTGATGCCTGTGTGACTGTTCCGATTAAAGGATGCAAAGCGGGACTTGCGGTTTCAGGTGATGGAAATCCCTGGTTCGGTCAGCTCGAACCGTTTCTTGCGGGAGCGCATGCTGTCGGTGAGGCAGTCAGAAATGTTGTAGCGACAGGAGCTGTTCCGATTGCTGCCACGGACTGCCTGAATTACGGCAATCCGGAGAAACCAGATGTGTTCTGGCAGTTCTGCCGGGGCGTTGAAGGAATCGCTCATGCCTGCAGAAATCTGGGGCTTGAAAGCGGTCGTGAACATCCGCTTCCCATTGTATCGGGTAATGTGAGTTTTTACAATCAGTCATTGTCGGGCGGATCGATTCCACCATCCCCGATCGTAGCGGTTTTCGGGAGAATAGATGATTTCACCAGAGCAACCGACATGTCACTGAAAAATCAGGGAAATGTCATTGTTCTGATTGGCCCGAGAGAGGACGAGTTTGGCGGAAGTCTTTACTATCGTTCATGTCTCGGACATTCAGGCGGAAAGGTTCCCCTTTTCCGTGGAGAACTCGAGTACGAGATGGCGCGATTTGTGCTCGATTGCGCAGAAGCTGGAATCTCACAATCGGTTCACGATATATCTGAAGGCGGTCTTGCAATGGCTGCGGTCGAGATGGCACTGGCCACAAGAAAGGATGCCAGGAAGGGTGTGATTCTCAGTAAAGGTTTCACAGATCCCGTTTTCCTCTATTCAGAAACTCCAGGATATCTCATAGAAATGTCATCTGAGGATTGGGAAAGCATTTCTGTGAAGCCGGACTTCACCTCGGTAATTGGAAGGGTGACAGCTGATTTCTCGATTTCCTCCGATATCTGGAAGTTGAACCTTTCAGAAGTGCTGGAGGAGTACAGTACACTGCTGGACAGGATTATCTGGAGAGAGGAGCTGTCTGAATGACAAACAAACCTCTTGTAGCTGTTCTGCAGTTTCCCGGATCGAATTGCGAGTATGAAACCGCTTCGGTTGTGCGGGAATCGGGAATGGATGCCGCGATATTTCGTTGGAATCAGTTGAAGGAGCTTTCGGATTCCAGCCCTGACGCGTTCATTCTGCCAGGCGGATTCTCTTTCCAGGACAGAGTAAGAGCCGGAGCTGTCGGCGCGAAAGAAGAGATCATGGATCTGGTTTTCAACGAAGCACTGTCCGGTAAACCGGTTCTAGGCATCTGCAACGGCGCGCAGATACTTGTTGAGAGCGGTCTTGTACCCGGATGGGAAAATGGAAGAATAGAGTCAGCTCTGGCGGCAAATCATATAAGCGGCCGCAGCGGCTATCTGAGCCGATGGGTGTTCCTCCGCGTGAAAAAAAGAGCATTGAAAATCTCGCCATGGCTTCGAATGATTGGAAACAATCCTATTCCTGTTCCGATCGCGCACGCTGAGGGAAGATTCGTTTTTGCGGAAAAGGATAATCATCGAGTAAGCGAATGCATGGCGCTTACATATTGTGATGAGAACGGAGTTGAAATCGCTGATTATCCTGTAAATCCCAACGGTTCATTCATGAATCTTGCGGGAATTATGAATAAGGAGGGCAATGTTCTTGCCATGATGCCCCACCCTGAAAGAGCGTTCTGGATGTGGCAGATTCCACCGTGGATCCCCGGAACCTGGGGTGACCGCCGAACCTCCCTGAACCATGACCCTGCGATTGCCGCATCGAAAGGACCCGGAGCGCTGTTCTTCAGAAGCCTTGCTGATTATTTCGAGCTCATATCCAGGGAGGATTAATGACAGATGTTTCGATAGAAGTCAGACTGAAGGCGCCTGATCCCGCGGCTATGACCGCCCTGTCGACATTGAAGCGAATCAATCCGGACACATGTCCGGGCAGGCTGGAAAGATACGATTACTGGCGGTTCATCAGACCCCTGGATGGAAAGAGAACTGTTGAAAAAGTAGTGTCACATTTTCATGATATCGTAAATCCCAACAAGCAGTCCTGGAGCTTTTCGGGCGGAAGCGGTACTCTCCATTCCGGGGATGAAGAACTTGTCTGGACTGAAGTGCTTGTTACCGACAAGGTAGACAGCATCTCCGAGAACTGGACTGATATCCTCAGGCGCAATAAATATGAAATTGATAAAGTGATGTATTCAGTTCTCTGGCGGCTCGGATATCCTTCAGGTTCCTCCGTGGCTGAAGCAAGGGAAAGAACACTTGCACTGACCGTCACTTCTTATCGGGATCACGGTTTGCTTGCGAATCCTGTTTCTCAGAACATTAATCTGCTGGATCAGGCTTGAGTTCATACGTTCATCCATACGAAAAATTTCTTCCTGAAATCAGAAGACCTCAGCAATATACCGGCGGGGAATGGAACCTTGAGTGTTCCCTGAAGGATAAGCCAAGGGTGACGCTCGTCTATCCTGATATTTACGAACTCGGGATGTCGAATTTCGGTCTTGTAATACTTCGTCATATGCTTGTCAAAAGCGGGAAGTTCGATGTAAGGCGCGCATTCAGTCCCGCTCCTGATATGGATGAGCTTCTGGACAGAGAAGGGCTTGACTGGGCCGATCTTGAAAACGGGGACCCGGTTCGGAATAGCAGAGTAGTAGGTTTTGGTATTCCTTCTGAAGCGCTTTACACAAATGTTCTTCATCTGATCAGGAGGATGGGAGTTTCTCTCAGAAGCAGTGGAAGAGAAGAGAATTCACCGGTTATACTCTTTGGAGGGGGAGGCATAGCCAACCCTCTGCCGCTGGCGCCTTTTGCCGATGTTGTTTTTCTTGGAGAGATTGAAGAAAAAGCCGTTGAGCTTTTTGAGATTCTTTCAGGCTCCGAATCACGATCCTTCCGTCTTGAAAGAGCAAGCTCCATTCCCGGTGTATTCATTCCGTGTATCGGTAAAAAGCCTGTTGAACTGCAGAGAATCAGCGATCTTCGCAGGGAATGGGCTCCCGTGAAGCAGCTTGTCCCGCTTTCGAAAGTATCTCAGGACCGCGCTGTTGTGGAAATCGCCAGAGGCTGCACCAGGGGATGCAGATTCTGCCAGGCCTCTCAATTGAACCGTCCGGTGAGGGAAAGGCCTGTTATGGAGATACTCGAATTGATGGATTCGATTATAAAGTGTACCGGATGGGAAAAGGCAGGACTGCTTACATTATCATTCTCTGACTATTCAAGACTTCCTGAGCTGCTTGCGGGAATGGATGCAATTTGCGCAAAACACCATGCTTCACCTGGCAGACCGTCTCTAAGACCGGATACCCTCAGCAGACTTGAGGATTGTACTAATATTACCGGAAGAATAACAATGGCTCCTGAGGCCGGAAGTGAATCGCTCAGAAGGAAAATGAACAAACCGCTTGCAGATGAAGTTATTCTGAAGGCTGCCGATACGGTCTTCAGAATAGGAGCCAAAGGAATAAAACTTTACTTTATGGTTGGTCTTCCAGAGGAAACACTGGAAGATGTCAGTGCTATTGGCAGTATCGCAATAGAAATCGGCAGGATAGCCAGGAAATACGGACGCAATCCACGGAAAAGTGTAACAGTAGCGCTGTCTCCATTTGTGCCCAAGGCGCATACTCCGCTGCAGTGGGCCTCTCAAATGTCAGATGAGGAACTATCGAGAAGAATCGGGCTTGTTCGAAGAATTTGCGGGAGGAAGGTATCTATAAGCTGGAACAGCCCGAAAGTCGCCTCTGTGGAAGCGCTGCTTTCACTCGGAGATGACGGAGAATCAGCGGACATGCTCGAGAAAGCCGTACTCAGAGGAGCCAGATTTGATGCCTGGACAGACAATTTCAGATGGGATATCTGGAAAGAACTGCTTGATGAGTACAGCGAACTTCTCGAAAGAGTACACAAGGGGTCAAAGCCTGGAGATCGACTACCCTGGGATTTTATTTCAACCGGGGTTTCGCGTGAATATCTTGTCTCTGAATTTGAGAAATACTTTCAGGAGACAACCACACCTGATTGCAGGGAGCAGGGCTGCACAGGATGCGGAGCATGCGATGGAAATTTACCAGAGCTGGATGAGCCTGGTGCTGCTGAGCCTGGAATTGCTGAACAATCGAAGGAACCTTATGCTGTATTAAGGATACGTTACTCCAAAACCGGTCTTGCCCGGTTCTCGTCCCATCTTGATCTGGTCAGGATGTGGGGCAGAGTTGTAAGACGGGCTGATTTGCCTGTTTCCTATTCAGATGGTTATGTTAGCAGGCCGAGAATGCATTTTGGATCAGCTCTTCCTCTTGGTATGGAGAGCGTTGCCGAGTATGTTGATATACAGCTTGAAGAGAAACCCCTTGAGGAACCTCGCAAGCTTCTTGAACGAGTACTCCCTGATGGATTCAGGATAGAAGAAATATGGTTTATCCGGATCAGTGATTCTGATCCGGATGCGAATACGGTTGCGGCTGGATATGTCGCACAGTCGGGAGATATGGAATGGACTCCTGACATTGCGAGTAAAATCGCTGCCTCTCTGCAGGAAATGGATCCTGTTCTGAGCGCAGAAGTAAAGAATAATTGTTTCGTTGAACTGGTAACAGTAACAGGCAGTAAGGAATCACGTCCGGACTTATTATTGAACCGGATTCTTGATTCTCCTGCTCGAATTCGACGAACGAATGTATACGTGACTCTCGATGACAGAAAATTATTGAGAAGTCATAGTAAAGATCTGGAGAAGATATTTTTTGAAAATTGATTTCATAATTAACTCTCATCCCGAAGTTACGAGAATTGCAATTCTTGAGGATGAGAAACTCATGGAGCTCATAGTTGAAGGTGGTAACGAACGAAGGCAGGTAGGAAATGTCTACCTTGGGAAGGTTAACGCTGTCCTTCCCGGCATGCAGGCGGCTTTCGTCGATATAGGAATGGAACGAAGCGCTTTCCTTCATGTCAGTGATATTAGAACAAGCGCAACCGACACCGGGAAATTTGCGAAATCCCTTGCAAGCGGTACTCCTCTGGTTACGAAAGAAGTGAATGATTCCATTGAGAAGGTTCTCAGGAAAGGGCAGGATATCCTTGTTCAGGTAACCAAAGAACCTATAGGAACAAAGGGAGCCAGAGTCAGCACCAGGATTTCCATAGCCGGAAGATACATAGTAAGCATGCCTGGTGAATCTGTCACAGGAGTATCCAGAAAAATCACTGACAGACGTGAAAGAGGGCGCCTGAGAAAGATTGTGTCCAGTGTTATAATACCCGGATATGGAATCATCGCAAGAACGGCCGGGATTTCGCATGACGAGAAAGCATTCCGGTCGGATATGAGCAGGATAATTGACCGATGGCGTGAAGTTGGTCAGTTAGCTCTCAAGAGCAAGGCTCCGGCGCTTCTCCACCAGGAACACGATGTTATTACGATGACCATGCGGGATCTTGTCACTTCGGATACGAATTCTATTGTAACTGATTCAAAACAGGTTGCCAGAGATGCCAGAAAATATTTGAAGACATTCGCTAACAGTATGATGGGGAAAGTGAAATACTACCGGGGGAAGAATCCCATCTATGATCATTTCAATATTGAGCAGGAAATAACTGGAATCATGGCTCGTGAAGTTCCGTTGAAAAGCGGGGGATCACTTGTTATTGAACACACTGAAGCACTCGTAGCAATTGATGTGAATACAAAAAGATATGTAGGTAGAAAAAAACAGGAAAACACCATTCTCAAGACAAACATGGAAGCCGCGCGGGAAGTCGCGAGGCAGCTTCGTCTGCGAGATTTAGGTGGAATAATCGTAATTGATTTCATTGATATGGATATAGCAGAACACAGAGATAAAGTACTGAACACCCTCCGAAGTGAATTAGGGAGGGATCGTTCCCCTACGAAAACATGCCAGGTCAGTTCTCTCGGACTCGTTGAAATGACGAGAAAAAGAGTCAGACCCAGTGTCTTCCAGTCACTGTCCGAACCCTGTTCGAATTGCGGTGGTACCGGAAGAGTGTTGTCGATTGTGTCAACTGCAACCCAGCTTGAACGTTTTATTGAACGGGCATCGATGAAGAAGAAGCACAAGAACCTGGTAATCTCAGTACACCCTGACATTGCAGCCTATCTTCACGAGAATGATGGGAAGAGGATGGATCATATAGCGTCCATTTCTCAGCTGGGTATTGAGTTTCGAGAGGATAATCAAATACGGGTGGATGAATTCAGGGTCTACTCAATTGACATGCATGAAGAAATCACTGAACTCTACGGGCATTCAGAGAAATCCTAATTTCCCGCGGGTAACAATGGTAAATAATAATGGAGGTGGATAGTTGTACGCGATTATAGAGACAGGAGGGCTGCAGTTCAGGGTAGAACCTGGAATGAAGCTGAATGTCCCAAAGATTAATTCTGAAGAAGGAAGTACTGTCAAACTGGATAAAGTTCTTCTGCTTGCGGAGGATTCCGATATTGAAATTGGAACTCCGGTAGTGAAAGATGCGTCTGTTGAAGCGAATGTCCTTGAACATGGAAGAGGCGGGAAGATAATCGTCTACAAGAGAAAAAGGCGAAAAGGTTACGAGAGAACCCAGGGACATCGCCAGGATTACACAAGAATAGAGATCAAGACGATTAGTAAAGGATAAAGGGATATCCATGATTCTTTCCGGAAAGGCATTTGCGAAAACGGTACGGAAAAATCTGGCTGAAGAGATATCACAGATTGACGGTCGGCCTCCAGGGCTGGCCGTCATTATCGTTGGAGATAATCCTGCAAGCCAGGTATACGTCTCCATGAAGAAAAAAGCATGCGAGAAAGCCGGACTCATCAGCAGGATTGTCCATCTGGATGAAGCAGTTACCCAGAACGAGCTTTTACGTGAAATTGAAAACCTTAATCAGGATTCATCCATCGATGGAATTCTCTGTCAGCTTCCTCTTCCGGAACACATCTCGGATGAAAAGGTTGCTTCGTCAATTCTCTCATCTAAAGATGTGGATGGATTTCATCCGGTAAATGTTGGAAGACTCTGGCGCGGAGAAGATGGACTCTTCCCCTGCACTCCTGTTGGAATAATTGCTCTTCTGAAACACAGTGAAATTCAGATTGACGGAGTCAATGCCGTTATCGTGGGCAGAAGCAATATTGTAGGAAAGCCTATGGCAGCTCTTCTGCTTCGCGAGCACGCAACCGTTACTATCGCGCATTCGCATACTCCGGACCTGCCAGGTCTGTGCAGACAGGCCGATATTCTGATCGCAGCTGTTGGAAAACCACACTTCATAAACTCTGAATTTGTCAAACCTGGATCCACACTTATCGATGTGGGGATCACCCGTACATCTGAAGGACTCCGGGGAGATGTTGATTTTGAACAGGTGAAGGATATCTGCGGAGCCATAACGCCTGTTCCAGGCGGTGTTGGTCCACTGACAATCGCATTTTTGCTTTCAAACACAGTTAAGGCCTGGAAACGCAACAGATAGCATGTCCATTCGAGAGTACTTCCGGATACCATATCATATTTGGTAGAAGACTTTTACAATTCCAAAATAAAATGATAAGCTTGACATTGACCACGGTAATGTCGTATGCCTACGGTGAGGGGTGTGAAGGGAGACGAAGTCATTCATCCGATTGTTGTTTTAATGACGTTATTGGCGTTTTTTGGCAGTGCGCCTCAACAGGGTGCTTCACCGGCTGGAATACTCCAATATCTTTCAGAGCTGGATACTGATAAAAGACAGCGGGAATTGCTTCTGTATGATTCCGGTTATGAACAGCTGTTATCAGGTTCAGGAGTTCTTGAGGGTGCACCAGTTTTATCACAGCTTAATCTTTTTTCAATTGTCGAGATCAGGGTATGGCAGCCGCTCACACCGGCGAATCTGTCGATTCTTGATCGAAGCGGTTTCTGGCCTGCAGGCTGGTCTCCCGAAAACGATATATTTGCTGCTATTGTGACCGGTGAACCGGATATTGATCTGTTGCGGTCGTCTGAATTTATTCGATCAATAAAACCCTGGAATACTGCTCATTACAGCAATGATCAAGAACCGTCCAACTGGTCGGGGTACTTCCTCCTGAGAATCCTTGGAGAAAGACTACCCGCAGGAGGAGAATGGATCCGTCAGGATCTGGCTCGTGTTCCGGGTGCTTCAACCGATTTTAAGAACCTCTGCGAGTTTCCCGGAGTAGTTGAAGTCTCATGGGAAATTCGATCTAATCCGGAAAGCGCGCAATTCAGAGCTGATGACAGCAGGCGTCTTATCGGTTGTCCTAACGTATGGGAATACTATCAGGGTGAGGGAACCATAGTAGGTGTACTTGATACCGGAGTCTGGAGCGAACACCCTGACCTTTCTCCAGCGGTTATTTCCGGTCCTCCTGATCAGGATGGACACGGAACAGCTGTCTGCGGCGTTATTTCATCTCGCGGACAGGTATCTCTGGGATGCGAGTTCAATGGAAGAGGTGCCGCTTACAACGGTTCTCTTTTTGTACTCGAGCGCCCATCCGGAATGACTCCCTCACAGCTTGACGGTTTCTTCAGTCAATTCCAGACGGCAGGATGTGAAATAATCAATAATTCCTGGGGATTCACTTCTTCAGGATATGATGAATTCTGTGAAATAGTAGATACATGGGTCAATGACAGGGATATGGTGCTTGTGTTCTCAGCCGGAAATCAGGGCGGATCGGGAACAATTACATCACCCGGCAATGCGAAGAATTGCATTACAGTAGGAGCGGTCACCTACATACCTGACGAGGACGGCAACTGTTACCTCGCCGCTTACAGCAGCCAGGGACCAACACAGGGAGATCAGCGGCTCAAGCCTGATATACTTGCCCCGGGTGGCGAGTTTTCCGGTTCCACAATGTTGGACGGAGTCGTATCTACAAACGCGATGTATAATGGTCAGTGGCTGGATGATCCGGAGAACAGATGGCCCGGTGTATCATCCTATACGCGAAGAGCTGGTACAAGTATGGCCGCTGCGCACGTATCAGGAGCGATTGCGCTTTGTTTTGAGAAATATGGGGATCTTGTACATCCCGAGGATATTGCTGCTCTTCTCGCAGCAAGCTCCATTCCTCTTGCCGGTAACACCGGTTCTCCTCTCAGCGGATACGCGACCACAGGATACGGATATGGACTTCTTGATGCTTTCCATCTTCCCGGTGTTTATTTCTCGGAGGAAGTCGATCGGGTTCTCTGGGTTTACGAAACATATATTGAAGGTCAATTGTACAGGGAATGGACATTCTACATTCCATCAACTACCCTTTCGCTATCCAGTGCAATGGCATACAGCGATGTTCCAGGAGCTTCCATAGGTAATGACCTTGATTTCTCACTGATATCACCTGACGAAGTCACTTATAACTACACACTTCCGGCAGGTGTAACAGGCGAGAGTCCACTGGAGAAAATATGTATTGAAAATCCACAATCCGGTGCCTGGAGAGCAAGAATAGTTGCTGAAAGCTGGTCGGATCCTGGAAATCCATTTGAAGAGGAAGATTATTCACTTGTGGTGTACACTTATTCCAGAACCCCGGATGTAAGAGTTCTGTCACCTGTGGATACAACCATATACGCAGCCCCCGGAGCTGAACTGAGACTTCCTCTCAGTGTGAAAAATGACGGAGGATACATCGCGGTCGGAACATGGGGCAGTATTGAAGCTCCATCTGGCTTCAGCGGAGAAGTATCAGTTCCGCGATATATGGGTAACCTTGTTTACAGAAACGCTGTGAGTGTGGATACATTCACGATAGAGACTCCGGATCAACCCGGAACATATGATCTGCTTGCACGGGTTGCAGCGGCAAATCTCGGATTGCAGCCCGACTCATCGATATTCCAGGTTGTTCTCGCGTATCCTGATCTCACTGTATCATCTCCCAGCCCGGACCTCTCACCTCCGTTCTTCGTTGGTCAAACGGTTATGTTCTCGGTTGTTGTCACTAATCAGGGACAGGGACCTGCAGGAGGATGCGAACTGGTTCTCTATCTTGAAGAGGATCCTGACAGTACTTCAAATCCATTGATTTCATTTATGGTTCCACCTCTTCAGGGAGGTGAGACTCAATCTTACAGTGCGCCTGTTACATTCTCGTATTTTGATATGGGTATACGATACATGATTGCTGTTATTGACGCGGAAGACCAGATTGAGGAATCTTCTGAGTCAAATAACAGATCGGTTTACGGTCCTTTTTCCATTGAAGGTATCCTTGCTCCACCTGAGTATCTTACTGCTGAAAGCGGCAATAATGGATTCATCCCTCTGAACTGGAGTGCTCCGTCCGCGGAAAGTTCCGGAACCGGTTCTAAAGGCTTATTTGGTTATCAGATATACCGAAGTCTGAGCCCACTCGGACCGGATCCTGATCCAATCGTAAGCCTGTCCGCCAATGATACTTCATACGTTGATTCCCTCGTCAGTAATGGTGTTACCTATTACTACTGGGCGACAACGCTCTATGAGAATCCATACGGAGAAAGTGATTACAGTAATATGGCCAGCGCGACGCCACAGGGTCCAAGCGGCTCTCTTTCCGGTGAAGTCTGGGATGTTCATACTGGTCAGAGACTTCGGGATGTATCTGTAAGCGTGGTTGAGATGGGACTCGAGCAGTTTTCTGATTCGGAAGGCTTGTATAGCTTTGAGAATGTTCCAGTTGGACCTGTTCCCATTCGCGCAGAAAAATCCGGATATATAACAGTAACGGATACTGTTTCCATCTATGAAGATGAAATGACCATACACGACTTCCCCATGTTGCGGGACTACGGACAGGGAATGAACGTAATTCCAAATCCCTTCACTCCCAACGGAGATGGAATCAACGACGTTGCGAATTTCATCTGGCCAGGGGCCGATGGAGATCAGTTATCTGTGACGATCTACAGTCTGGAAGGTATCCCAATTGTAACAATTGAAGGTGAAGAACCATCATGGGACGGACGTGATGATGGAGGTGGAATTGTTTCCGGTGGGATCTACGTTTATATGGCGTGGACTGGAAACACAAGGATGAGTGGTGTAGTATGCGTTGCAAGATAATACTTCTGCTTCTTCTGCCCCTTCTGTTCGTGTCTACAGCTTCCTCGGATCAGACACCGGGAACCAGAGCAATGGGACTTTCGGGAGCTTTCATCTCACTTGGCGATGATGCCTGGGGAGCCTGGTGGAATCCCGCTTCAATCCTTCGAGCGGGAAGAATTCTTATCGGTACCGAGTATTCGAACCTGTATCCGAATATGGATAACGGTTCGCTTCATTACGCAGCTCTGAGTTACCTGCATCCTCTGTCGAAATTTGTTGCTTTTTCAGCGGGAGCTGACTATCTCACATCTGCCGATCTCTACTCTGAAGGGGAGGCAAATCTGTCTTTTGCGTTCAGACCAGGGATATTTCCTGTATCAATCGGATTAACCGGAAGATATCTTTTCAGGCAGTTTGCGGATAATGAATTCACATCTTATGACCCCCTGTTTGCCATATACGGACAAAAAGGGCAGGGAATAGGTCTTAATGCCGGTTTTCAGGCTGAATTGGGGAGAACAGCTACTGTAGCTGGTGTTGTCAGGAATATCATTCAGCCTGATCTTGGTCTTGAAACCACTGACAAACAAGGTATGCAGTTTTCTCTTGGTGCTGCGTTCTATCCCCGTTTTGTTACTCCAGTTCTGCAGATTGATTACGGCCTTGAAAGAATCGGAGGAAAACTCGATCTCAATGTCTCAGCCGGTTTCGAGAAATGGATAGGTTCGGCTTCCTCATGGGGAGTCAGAACCGGATATTCTTTCAAAGCTTCAGGTCTTGCGCACGAAATCTCAGCAGGATTTTCAGTGAGAACGGAAGGATCGATTCCAATAGAACTGGATTACGCCTTAAGTGTACCGCTGAACCAGCTTTACAACACATGGGGCAGACACAGAATCGGTTTGACGTTCAGGCTCGGTGGTGATACCTGGGACGAGAATCGCTCAAGAGTACCTCTGCCGCCTATGGTTGATAAGAGAACATGGTTCCCCAACACTGACATGTACGAGTTTGATCTGTGGGCTATCAGAGATATTCAAAAGGATTCATTATTGGTGGCACAATATGATGAGATTCCTCTTAACAGTCCTGTTCAGCTTGATTCGGAACAGTATCTCTACAGCTATTTCCCCATCAGCAGCTCACTTGAACAATCGCATATCCGTGATCTGACAGCCCTTTTCAGGGTACCAAGATTCTGGATCGAACAGCATGGACTGGAGCTGAGACTTCTTCGCTTATATCAGCTTCTTGAGGACGGATCGCTTGAAAGAGTTCCAGCAGCATTATTCGATGAGGATGAAGCCTACTATTACTACGAGACGAATCTGGATCGTTTCAGGGATTGTATTATTACCTGCCGCCCGGCAGAACTGGTAATGCTTGAACCGAGAATAGTATACGGAGAAGTTGACAGTGTAGACATTCTCGAAGCTTCTCTGAGTTTTCGCGTGAATAAACTCTGGCTGGATGAGAATCGCATTGATCCTCTGAGCATTGGTCTTTCGAGAGTTCAGGGAGGAGTCCCGCTTGATGTTGAGGTCAGGCAAATCAATGAAGACCTCGAGTACTGTTATTATGAAACTGATCCGATTGACCTGTTCCAGTTCGTAATTGTCGCGACTGAACGACAGGGATTACCTGTATCAACTATCTATTTCGATTATAATATCGAACAGATTAGAAACGATCAGATTCCCTCGCTTGATCAGATCATTCAAACACTTAGAGCTAATCCGGGTGTTTTTGTGTCAGTAGAAGGACATGCCGACAGCGATGGTACATTCTCGCATAACGACGGCTTATCGAAAGAGCGGGCAATCAATGTTGCCGATTATCTTTCTTCGAAGCTCGAAGGCGTTGATATAGAAATCGAACCTACATGGTTTGGTGAAAGACGACCCGCTGCCGCGAATGATACCGAGGCGGGACGGGAGCTGAATAGACGAGTTGAAATAGTGATTCTCCGAAGCACCGACTGAGAGAGGGCTTCAGTATAAAGAAAGAGTTAGGAGTATAGAATGAATGGGCTTTTCATAATACAGCTGGTTGGTGTAGCCGGTCTGTTCATTGGTCTTGGTTTCTTCATTTCAATTGTTCTGAAAATGCACAGGACTCTAAGCGAAATGGATGGTACTCTGAAATCACTTGGTCAGGAGATAAAGGAGTTGATGCCCCGTGTTTCATCAGTGATGCTGGAAATCGAAAAGACAGGGGAAGATATCGGCAGAACAGCGAATGCGTCTACGGAACTCCTGAACAGGATAAACGGTACTACGGGAACTTCTCCGATGCTTGATTCCGCGGCGCGATTCCTTCCTGCAGTTGTATCTCTGATTCGATTCGCCACTCCGCTACTTTCGAGAAAGAAAAATAAATGAAATACCTGTCAGCACTTTCTATTCTGATGTTTCTGATTTCATGCAGGAGTCCTGCAACCGGTCCTGTCAAGGGAGTCCTTGTTGTTTACGGATCAGGTGTTGATTACAGCCTGGTTGATGAATTGCTGGAAGACATTCAGATTCATGTTATTACAGTAGACACTGAAAATGTTTTCAATTTCTCCTCCTGTACCGAAGAGATGTTCAAAGGAGATCTCAGAAACAGGAGGACAATTCTATTTGTTGCAGAGCAGGAGGATAGGCTCCCCGATGTGCTTCAGCGGATAGATGGTATTTACCAGGCAGACGATGTATGGGCAACCGGACAGAATGTATTTGGTATCATTCAATCTGAATTCACACAGTTAGCGGAATTATCCAGACTGCTCGAGCGATCGTATAATGAGCATCTATCGGCTTATATTTACGGAAGCTTTGTTTCTACACAGATGAGCAGCCCGGAGAGAATAGACAGTCTTCTAACACTTGGTTTCAGTATGGATATCCCCAAATCTTACCAACTCTCCGACTGGGATCCGGATGCCGGATTTCTTCAGTATCAACGTACCGTATCCGATGAATGCCTGCTTCTTCTTAGCATAAGATGGATTGACGATGACATTGTACTGAATCCGGATGATGCTGTCTTATGGCGTGAAACTGTTGCCAGACACTACTTCTACAATGCGGCTGCAGATTCTGTTGACAGATCAAGGGTTGTGGTAGACCAGTATGAGCTGCATGGTCTCAGAGGGTGGAAGCTTCTAGGAATGTGGCGGAATCCTGATCATCTGAACGCAGGAGCATTTACCAGCTATATTCTACATGCCGATGGATGCAGGTATCTGCTGGATATGGAAATCTTCCATGAACACAGAGAAAAGGAACCATATGTCCGTGAAGGCTGGATAATAATGAATACTTTCTTTGCAGGAGGATGAAATGGCCGGGAATGATTACTCCAAGGAGATAGAGAAACTTGATAATGAATGGGTTAAGCATCCTACACCTACAGTCTGCGCACGATTGGCTGATCTTCTAAGGCAGAGAGGAAGGCTTGACGAATCTCTGGAAATGGCCGAGATCGGATTGAGAAGATGGAATGGCAACATATCCATCAGTATCGTTCAGGGAAAGTGTTTTCGTGATTCAGGTCTTCTTGAGAAGGCGCTTGATATCTTCAGCAATGCACATGATGCTCAGCCCCAAAATCTTGTCGCTCTTCTCAATCTGGCGCAGATTCATTTTCAGAAGAAACAATGGAATAAAGCTGTAGAATATCTCGAGGAGTACCTGTTCGAGCATCCAGGTGATGAAGAAGCGCGGGAATTGCTGGAGGATGCGAAGATTAAGAAGAATTCATCAAAAAACTTTTATGACGATGATGAAAGTTCAGATGAATCCGATCCGGATACAAGTGTGTTTCCAGAGACTGAAAGAATGACGAAGGTTTTGAAGTCACAGGGAATTGTGTCTGATTCCGACGTTGTTTCCGAAGAGGAGGTTCCTGAAGCTCCTTCCGGTGATGAACCTGATATTCAGATATCATCAACCGGCAGTCTTCTTGGTTTTTTCTCTGAAGAGGAAAAGGACGAATTCCAGTTGAAATCGTATGACAAAGAGGTTGAATGAATTCTCCCCGAATGATAGCTGTCATAAATGGACCCAATCTCTCACGGCTTGGTGAGCGAGAACCCGCTCACTACGGGAATACGACTCAGAGCGAACTAATTGAACTGATAGAACGGAAAGCTTCCGCCTCAGGTATTTCCATCGATTTCTTTCAATCTGACATTGAGGGTGAATTGGTTCAGGCAATAGGCAGGGCTTCCGGGAGTTCAATTGGAATCGTTATCAACCCGGCAGCATATTCACATTATTCGATCGCAATTCTTGATGCTTTGAGTGCGTTTGACGGTCCTGTGGTCGAGGTTCACATCAGTCAGGTTCTGTCACGTGAATCTTTCAGAAGCAATCTGATCACAGCCAGGGCTGCTGATGCATTTATCGCCGGGGCTGGTATCACTGGTTATCTTAATGCCATTGATATCGTCTGTGATATGGCAGGCGAAAACAGCTCCTGAACTCGATTACTAACAATTAACATGACTTGAAAAATGAAAATGGAGTTTTCATACGATGGCAACAAGTAATGATTTCAGGCGGGGTATGGTAATAGATATCGATGGTATTCTGTATCAGATTGTATACTTTCAACATGTAAAACCTGGGAAGGGTCCGGCATTTGTCAGATCGAAACTCAAGGGAGTACTTTCAGGTAAAGTTATTGACAGAACTTGGAGAGCCGGTGAAAAAGTAACAGAGGTCCGCGTGGAACATCGGATCTGGGAATTACTCTATATCACTGACCTGGATTATGTTGTAATGAATCCTGATACTTATGAACAGGAACACCTTGACTACAACCTTGTGGGTGATGCTGCGAAGTATCTGATTGAGAACAGTAAAGTAAAAATTGCTTTTGTGGATAATATCCCGATCATTGTTGAACCTCCTGATACTGTTGAACTCAGGGTAAAGAAGACAGACCCCGGTCTCAGGGGAGATACGGCAAGTGGAGGATCTAAACCGGCTACTCTTCAGACCGGTTTGCAGGTTCAGGTTCCATTGTTTATCCAGGAGGGTGATGTAATAAAAATCGATACTCGAAATGACAGTTATCTGGAGAGGATATAATCCTGAACTCTGACCGTATAATCCTGATTCCGACATACAACGAGGCTCAGAATATTTTTCCGTTATATGAACAGATTCGAACAGAATGCAACTTTGATCTATTGTTCATTGACGACAGTTCTCCGGACGGTACAGCTGATTTGATACAGCAGCTGGTAGAATCTGACGGAGGTGTCACTCTTCTTCGCAGGGGTGAGAAGAAGGGGCTTGGTCAGGCATATAGAGCCGCCTTCCGGCATGTGAAGGAAATTGGGAAGTGGAAACGTGTATTCATGATGGATGCCGACCTTTCTCACCAGCCTTCACATATCAGAAGAATAGATGAAGCTCTGGATAAATATCATTTTGTGATAGGTTCAAGATATCTGAAAGGAGTCAGTGTTCTCAACTGGTCAATAATGCGGTTGAATATGAGTTATGCCGCTAACAAGTATATCAGGTTCATTACAAGGATGCCGTATACGGATTGCACCAGCGGATTTCGTGGTTTCCACTCAGATGTGATACCAGCTCTTTTATCATCAGGGATCAAAGCGTCCGGTTATGCCTTTCTTGTGGAGACCCTTTACGGTGTCTGGAAAGAGGGTATTGAGATCGGTGAAGTACAGATTGTATTTGTTGAAAGGAAAAAGGGTGATTCAAAAGTCTCATCAGGTATTTTCATTGAATCTCTTTTCACCCCGATACGACTGCTCTTCCGAGGATTGGGGTCAAATCTTTCCTCTTGATATTTGAATCAACTTATCAATTTGTTTAGCAAATATTTCCTTCAATTGTGGATCATTTACCAACATAACTTGCATTCCTTTCTTGTCTGACTATCTGTACTACGATCTATTCCTTCCAGAAGTCTGCTATTTCAGGTTGAGTTATCTGACAGAAACGGTACAACAATTTCATCGCACTGATCTTTCAAGAGATATTTTACCACGCTGACACGTATCGCGCCGTTCTTACTGATTAGATTTATATGATTGATCAACTCTTGAGATTTGAGTCCTTTTCTTAATTTTCTCAGGGCAGGTTGCTCCATTTCAGAACTTTACTTAATAATTTTTTCATTCACTGTTAAACAGCGTCAAATTGATACTATTTATCAAGAGGAAAGATTTGACCCTACCTCCCCTTATCAGTAGTTTTCCCAGCACCAGGTTATGAAGGTGTCCTGCCATGCTCTCGCGGTGAAGGTATATCCACCTGGAGTTTCAAGCATGATCACAAGGATAATTCTCCTGCCGGATAAGGCTGTAAGTACTCCGGCAATTGTTGAAGTATCGTTCAATGATCCGGTCTTACCTCTGAAAGCCCCTCGAGGAAGATTGCTCATTCTTGACTTCAGCGTTCCGTCCACACCGTTTACAGGCAGTGTCGCCAGGAATTCAACTCCCCATTCAGGTGAACTGATTCCGTTTGACAGAATTGCAGCGAGGTGTCTTGGAGCCAGAAGATTCAATCTGGAAAGTCCTGATCCATCAGCAAGCTGTACTCCGGGAACAGCAGGGACGAGATCTCTGAGAATCTGTCCTGCAACATCACAACCAGCGCCTGTTGAAGCAGGAATTGACCCGGTTTCCAGGCTTACGGTTCTTAAAACCATTTCAGCAATCATGTTTCTGCTCCATTTGTTCATTGATGTCAGAAGAACAAACAGAGGATCTGAATAGATTACCGATGTTCTGATTAGTGTAGTATCATCCGGTGCTTCACCTTGCAGGACAGTATCGATATCCAGCCCGGTATTCTCAAGAGCGAGGGAGAACATTTCCGAGAATTCCATTGATGGACCGGCAAAGGGTTTGTACAACACTGTGTGAGTATCCGGAGGCATAGTTCCCTGAAGAGTAAGCCTGGGCGCATTATCTTCCCATCCGTTAACCGTGGTTCTTATCTGAATTCTGCTTCCGATGATAAGATTATTAGTAATTTCAAGATCAGGCAGGGGAGGGTAGACGAAAGTTCTCATAGAATCGCCGATTGTTGAGATAATGATCTGAAGGATATTGTCTCCAATGGAGAGTCCTTCGATTGGAGGACAATACACTTTACTCCAGTCATTTGCATCCCATCCCGGACAGTGGGATTCCTCATTGAATTTTGAAGTATCCCAGAACAGTTTCCAGGATGAGCCGGGTGGAAGAGACGCAGCTGTCTCCAGAGCCATTATCTCAACATGCTCCGCACTCAAAAGAGGAGCGCCGGAACCGATGATATACAGGTTACCGCCCGATGTATCAGCGAGTACTTCTGTTTCGTAAACGTATGAAGGTCCAAGTTTCATTAGAGCAATGTAAGAAGTCACCAGTTTCACTGTTGATGCCGGTCTGAAACACTGGTCCTCATTTATGCTCAGCAGAATCTCCCCTGTTTCAGTATCCTGGGCGTAAATCCCCGCGCGCCAGGCCGTGGGAATCTCCGGCATTTGTAATGATACTGAGAGAAGCAGAAGAAAATGAAAAACTGGATTCAATGAAACCTCCTGTTGACATGGAATAATATGAAGCTACATTAGATTGCTGAATATAATCGACCACGTAATGAAGCGTATACGGAGGAAAGAATGAAACGTCTGTTCGCGTTATTGGGAATAATCTGGCTCTTCACGGGTTGCGGTCGGCAACTCCCTGAAGATACAGCGATTATGGTTGGATCTGAGACTATCAAAAAAGACAGGCTTGCAATTGCACTGGAGCCGTTTCATGGTGATTCCCAACTAGTTAACCTCAGGGTTGAAAGTCTGATAAACAGACTGCTCATACTTCAGGATGCTCAGGCAAGAGAATTTGATTCACGACCTGAATTTCAACGTAGAAGACTCGAAATAGAGAACAGGCAATTGCGTCAACGCTGGCTTGAATGGATACTGGATGAGAAAGTGGAGCTTTCTTCGGATACGGTGGAGGAATACTATTCCCAACTTGGTTCAATGGTGAGTTACACATCGATAACCGTTGACGACAGTCTTCTTTGTGACAGTCTCAAACAGCTTGTACTGAATGGACATGATATGGGAGATCTGGTTGAATTATTTTCGATAGATTCATATGAGGCAGCTTTCAGGGGTTATTTCGGACCTGTTGATCTGATGAGGTCTTCCTCGGAAGATTTCAGGCTATTACAGGAGCTTGAAGCAGGTGATGTATCGCCCATGCTTGCATTTGATTCAAACTGGAAATTTCTGCAGATGGTAAGTATCGAACTCGATTCTGTTCCACCTTTTGAAGACATCAGTGAATCCATATCCAGACAGATACTTGGCAATTTGAAAAATGAATACAGACGGAAACTGGAAGACAGCCTGGTAACTGTACATGATCTCCGGATAACATCCGGAGTACCGGAACTCATTGCGGAACATGCAATCGACAACAGAGGGAACTATGAGCCCTACTCCACTGAGCAGGAAAGAATTACTGCATATACATTTACCGGGGGAGAGCGGTCACTTCTGGATTTAGTTGAGGATATACGGAATTTGCCCGTTTTCGCATCACGCGATCCTGCAGATCCTGAATGGGTCGAGGATTACTGCAGAACACAGGGCTTAAATGAAATTATGGCTATTGAAGCGAGAAAACTGCAAATGGATACTTTACCGGAAATACTGTACATAGTCGAACGGCAGGTCTCAGATGAGTTGCTTGATGTGTATTATAGTCTGGTAATTGAACCTGGAATCGAACCAACTTCAACGCAGTTACTCGAAATGTATGAGGATAGCCTTCCAAATCTGATTGTCTATGAACAGAGGACATTTATGACAATCGGAGCAACAGGAGAGGATCAGCTGGAAATACTACATCAGATTGTGTCAGAAGGTGAAGAACCATTTAGCCGTTTAGATGATCTGACACCGCTTGCTGATCTTCTTGCCCCGAATGAGATCGTTCTCACCAACCCCATGACATTTAATGACATTCCAACCCCATGGAATGAAATGCTTTTCGACGCTGAGTTAGGCGAAACCGTTTTCTGTTCCCTTTCAGCTGAGCGAGTTCTTGTCTTTAAAATTGAAGATATCGTTCCGGAGCATCAGGCGTCATTTGATGAATCCAGGGAGAGTCTTCATGAACCTGCCAGGATTCTGAACGAAGAAAAAGTTGTGTCTGGACTTGTAGACAGTCTGCGATCTGTATATCATATTCAATTGGACAGAGATTTTATTGATGGATTTATCTATGCCGATTCTTTAACTGAGATAATTCCATCTGGAACAGTATCTTCTGACAGTCAGGAGATCATTTAAATAGTATGCATACATATAATTTGAATAAATTGTTTTCGGGAGGTGTATAAATGAACTGCCGATGCTGTGGATTCGACAATAACGGACGGGATACCGGCAGGTGCGAAAACTGTGGTTTTGAACTTTCATCACAGAACGATCCCATAAAGAATAAGAGAAGTGCACTTCAGAAAAAACTTGATAGGCCTGTCAGCTTCAAAGAACGTACTAAATTCACAGTCCCTCCGCCCAGAGGGCATATTCCAACTCTTGGTGCTTTAATTGCGATTATCGGGTTGGCTGCGGCATATGTGGTTACTCATGTTTTCGACCGATCTGAATTTACACCAGTACTTGCTCAAAGAATTCAATTCGATGAAATAATTGAAGAGAACCCTATTGATTCCGTTGCTTCACTCATAGGCTCTGATATAGTCTACGTTCTGAATGATAGTGCATCCAGAGCATTACCAAGAGCAAATGTTGATATGACATTGATACCGGAAGGATCAACTGTGTCATTTCTTGGAAGCAGAATCGTACCCTTACGTCCGGCAGCAAGTTACGTTTTGCAGAAAATCAGTCTGAGGGAAATTAAACCCCTTACGATAGACAGGCTCTGCGTATGGACTGACAGCACCAAGACTGATTTCTTTTCAGCACCCCTCATCAGACTGGATCAAACCATTATTGACTCCATTCCAGGAGCTGTAATTATAAAAATCTACTTTACACCGGAGATGATTCGAGGGAGTGTGGATGAATTCAGTATCAAGTATGACAAGGCTATCACCACGGATGAATTTGTTGACAGTCAGTTGAGCGATGTGGTTTTCACTGTTGCCAGGAGGTTGCAGAGGAAAGACTACGGTGAAAGAACGATTCAGGTTGCCACCATGTTTGATTACGACGCCTACGATCTTGGTGAAGCGGTAGAACTAATGAAACGGTTAGAACCATTTGTGATTGACAGCCTTGGATACAGTGGTTTTTCGTTGAGCGTGTTTTCACTTACCGATTAGCCTGCTATTTCACCTGATAAGTACAAGTCTGACGGTAGAAACCGATTGACCTGTCAGATATACAGCAGTGTATACACCTGATGAAGTACTTTCATCAGTTGGCCAGTAACATATCCTGTCTGAGATTCCCGCTTCAAAAATCTGGCTGAAGATCAGCCTTCCTGATGTATCATAGATTAGAACCGAACCTTCTGTATCAGATGATGATAAATTCAAAGCGAACATAGATGAGGGATTCCCGGACAGAAGGGATATCGGGCTTGATCCAGAATCTCCGGCATTATCTTCAATACCGATATCTGTTGAGAAACGTATTGCGTCTATTACGATTAGATGTCCTTCGGTGCCGGTGTAATCACCTGTTATTACTGATAGACCCTCTGACGCGTTCCAGGGTCCTCCCAGAGGAACCCATTCGTTTGCGTATGAAGACTGCTGGATTGTAAATGTATCCTCTACTCCATCATGAAGGATTCTATAACTTACTTCAGCTGTTCCGCCTTCCGGCAGCCAGATATCAAGCATATATGAAAGACTGCTGTCCGGAAGTTCAAAAGTCCACTCAGCCCAGTTGATATCCGGACCTGTTGAGATGGAATACGTATAAAAGTATCCGTAGAACTGCCCGCCTTCCGTAACATTGCACCAGTACTGTTCCGGGCCGTGTACTGTGAATCGGCTCTCCAGATTGTCCGTGATGTTGTCTGTCCATATTTCGCCGCAGAAGGATTCTTCAAGGCAGTCCCATAGCTCAGTGCGGGAACCATCGTATCCAAGAGCCCATATTCCAGTTCCCTGAAAATCGGCTTCCCTGATCATATCGTATTTTAGAGAAAGGCTTTCCTCATCATCATACCATCCCTGGTTCCAGATTCCGCTGTAGAAAGCGTACCAGGGAGTGAGTGACTCATTGTCCCACAGCCTTCCGTAAGTTTCAGCCCTGTTTACAAGTGTAGTATAGAAGAGAGTTGAGCAGTTGCCGATTATCGTTGAATGAGGTGAACTCCCCTCTGTTTCCCACTGGTGCCCGTAGTAAGGAAGACCCACGACGATTTTATCATGTTGGAAAGGAGCATACTTCGCATAATCCCCCATGCACCAGACCATATTGCTGGATGATTCGGATGTAGCTCCCCATCCGGTTAAAGGGCAGCAGGGACCGGCAATGGATGACCATGAGCCATGAAATGGGTAACACATCATAAAAAGGGCGTTGCAGATCTCTGCAAGTTCAGAATAATCGAAAGCACTTCCCCAGTCTACCGGAGGTGTACAGATCGAAAGATGGCTCCCGGGGGCGTAAGCATCAAGTTCAGCTCTGAGATCGAACATGAACGCAGTAAGGTTATCTCGGTCACTGGAGCTGACATTCTCAAAATCGATTGATACACCCTCAACTGGACAGTCATTGACAAGGTCAACAATTGTATTGATGGCAGTATCTCTGTTTGTTGTAAGAATTGAATGGATTCCGTAGGAGGAGAAATTCACCACAGTAACAATTGCTGTTCCCCCGGCGGCGTTCGTGCCTTCAATTGCTTCGGTGAATATTGATGGAAATCCGTTCCAGGCTGTAATTGTTCCGGAGCTTCCCATATCCACACAGAAACAGGCAAGAACACTTATCAAGTCGTATCTGAGCCATGTATCA
Organism: Candidatus Aegiribacteria sp.; assembly: GCA_021108435.1. Taxonomy (NCBI): domain Bacteria; kingdom Pseudomonadati; genus Candidatus Aegiribacteria; species Candidatus Aegiribacteria sp. The sequence goes on along the minus strand of JAIOQY010000005.1, from coordinate 12,873 downwards.
TCCCCCCAGTATGGAAGGAAACCATATACGGTTTTATTAAGTGTTCTTCCTCCGTCTTCACCTGAAACATTCAGTGAAACTGATCCTCGGTGTTCGTTGTGATCCATCTGATGTTGATGCGGAAGTTCGATTCCGGAAAGCCTATCTGAACCCGGTCCCGATATCAGAAGTGATAATGCTGCAATATGCCACATAATTTCCTCCGAAAATTATTCCCCATTAAACAAATATCCTCTGACGTATCCGCAGTCAACCATGAACCTGCGGATTGTCATATCAGAATTTCTCATATACAGGCTCTTGACCGCCTCTGAAAAAATTTGCAGTCTTTAATCCCTGCTATCTGAAAGGTTTGAAGTGACAGACAGAGAAAAAGTAGAGAAGTTCGCACAGATGATTGAATTCAGAACTGTATCCGCTCAACCTGGTTCTTTCTTCGAGATGGCACCTTTCCTGCAGCTCCAGAATTACCTGCAGAAGGTCTTTCCCGCAGTTCATAAGAGTTTCCGGAGAGAGGTAATCAACAGAGGAAGCCTGCTCTACACTCTGCCAGGATCCAATCCCTCTCTGAAACCGATCATGCTCACAGCACATCTTGACGTTGTTCCGGCGGAGGAGGGAGAAAAATGGCTTCATCATCCCTTCAAGGGGACAATCGAGAATGGACGGATTTGGGGCAGAGGCTCTGTGGATTACAAAATAGGTGTTGCAGGGATGCTTCAAGCCTGCGAAGATATTCTGAATGAGGGATTCATGCCTGACCGGTCTATTCTTCTGGCATTCGGTCATGATGAGGAAACAGGAGGGTTGAACGGAGCGGCTGAAATAGTCAGATTACTGATTGAAAGGGATATTCAGCTCAGCTCTGTTCTTGATGAAGGGGGATACATATACACTCTGCCCTGGCTCCGGGAGGATGTGGCAGTTATCGGCCTTGCAGAGAAGGGCTATCTTACCCTGAGATTGATTGCCAGAGGTGAACAGGGACATGCATCCGTACCGGGCATTCGGACTGCTGCAGGGGCTCTTGGTGAATGCCTTGCTCTCCTTGAGAAACATCAGATGCCCGCAAGATTAAGTGAACCGGTGGATAGAATGTTCAGGGCAACCATAAATCTATTCATCGATTTGCTTCGAGAAGAATTTGAATCGCTTCCCCTTCCGGAAATGACAGAGATTATAGAGAAGTGGCCTTTAGGTAATGCTTTTATCAGGACTACAACGGCACCAACAATGCTTAATGGAAGCAGCAGAGAGAACATACTGCCTGCAGAGGTTACTGCTCTTGTTAATTTCAGATCGGTTCCCGGGGATAATTCAAATGATATAGTGAATCATGTGAAGGAAATAGCGTTCCCTCTCGGTGTTGAGGTTGAATTCGAGGATATCAGGAAAGTATTCGAGCCTTCCTCTGAAGCTTCAACTGAGACCGATGACTATTGGGCAATCTGTGAAGCTATTGAGGAAATCTGGCACGGGTTAACAGTCGCACCAGGCATCTTTCCAGCTGCTACAGATTCCAGGCACTATGGGCGGATTGCAGATAATGTTTACAGGTTTGTCCCAACTCACCTTGGAGAGAATGGGCTCAGTGTTCTCCACTCAGAAGGGGAATCAGTTTCCGTAGAAGACTACCTGAACGCGGTTGAGTTTTATACCTTGTACATCAGAAAGATGTGTGGAGGAAGATAAATGCTTTCTGATAATCAGAGCCGATTACAGAAAACAGTACGTACAACTTCTGCAGGTCTTCTGCTGAATGTTTTTCTGTCCGGCGGGAAAATCGCGGGAGGAATAATTGGTTACAGTCACGCATTGGTTGCCGATGGAGTGCATAGTCTGGCTGATTGTTTTACGGATATAGCAATTCTTATTGGAGCACATTTCTGGACAAAACCTTCCGACGAAAATCATCCCCACGGGCACGCCAGGATTGAGACGATGGTTTCGGGGTTTGTCGGTTTCGTAATGTTATTAACAGGTCTGCTGATTGCCTGGAAATCTTTCGGGTCAATCATGAAGCCGGCTGCCAATCCTCCTGGCTGGATTGCTTTTGTAATCGCGATAATTTCCATTGCTTCAAAGGAATTGCTCGCCAGGTGGACCCTTAGAATGAGCAAGATACTCAAGTCCCCGGCTCTTGCCGCGAATGCATGGCATCAACGCTCTGATGTCCTCAGTTCCATACCGGTTGCAGTTGTTGTTCTTGCGGCAAGAATCGAACCAGCGCTGATTTTCCTTGATGGAATTGGAGGAGCCATAGTTTCCCTGTTCATCCTTAAACTTGGCCTGGATATCCTTCGTCCGGTTCTTTGGCAGCTCAGCGATTCAGCCGCGCCGCCTGAGATCAGGGATGAATTAAGAAAAATAGCTTTCTCGGTGAATGGTGTTCTTGATGTGCATAATCTCAGAACCCGGTTCCATGGAGACGGGATTCAGGCTGATATGCATATTGTAGTTAACGCTGATCTTCCAATGAAAAAGGCGTTTTCAATACTGAAGTCAGTTGAAAAGGCACTCTATAACCTCGGACCTGGTGTCACCGATGTTCTGGTAAGACTGGAACCTCAGGAAACGAACCATCCTGTTTCAGAACCCGAATCTGAATTAGATTAGCAGTACTTGCTCCTGCTTCGGAGAAGTATATACTTATAAGTAGTGGTCATTCTGAATGAGGGGCAGGAATGAGTTTCCGCATCAGCAGCAGTGCTTTCAAGAATAAAGACTTCATCCCATTCTGGTACTCAAAACCGGGAGGCAATTCATCTCCGCCAATCGGCTGGACAGAACCTCCTGAAGGAACACTCAGCCTTTCGCTGATTGTATCATGTAGGGATCCGATTAACAGAAAAGAATATTGTCACTGGGTAATGTACAATATCCCTCCTCGGGAAGGAGCTGTTCAGGGAAAGCAGCCTCATAACGATATTGTGTTAGACGGATCGCTGCAGGGGGTAAACAGCTTTGGAAACCTTGGATGGGATGGTCCGGATAAAAATAATTCGGATCAGGTCATGAATTTCACGCTTTTTGCTCTTGATATCAGGCTGAATCTGCCTCCAGCGGCTTCCAGGGATGATGTTGAGGTTGAAATGAACGGGCATATTCTGGAACAGATCAAGCTTATTGGATTGTATTAACACTATCTGAAATAGCATTTCCCATCTTTAACGATTTCCTGTCGGGAGGAACGGTTGAAACTAAAGGAACAGAGAAGTGAATTTGCGTCCTTCTGGAATTTCGATCCGGAAACTGTATTTCTGAATCATGGATCTTTTGGAGCCTGCCCAACAGAAGTGAACAGCTATCGAGCGGGACTTCTGGATCAGCTGGAGAACCAGCCGGTTGATTTCATCCAGAGGGAATACATGCCGCGAATCCCTGGAATTCTTGAGAAGCTCGAGAATTTCACAGGTGCTGCTCCCGGTTCCATTGTGCTTGTTACCAATGTGACTACTGGAATAAATACAGTTCTCTCCAATCTTTCAATTAATCCCGGAGATGAACTGGTAACCACAGGACAGGAATACTTCTCGTCAGCCAATATTCTTAGAACGAATGCTGCGAAGTACGATGCGAAATATGTTGAGGTGCCAATAGACAGCCCCGTTTCGGGCCCTGATCAGGTTATCGATTCCATTATGTCAGAAATAACATCAAGAACCGTTCTTGTTCTGATAGATCACATATCCAGTCCCACAGGAATGGTTTTCCCCGTGAAGGAACTTGTCCTCAGGCTTGATCAGCTCGGAATTGATGTTCTTGTGGATGGTGCCCATGGTCCCGGTATGGTTCCTCTGAATCTTGAAGAACTTGGCGCTGCTTACTACACAGGTAACTGTCATAAATGGATGTGCGCTCCGAAAACATCGGCATTACTGTATGTCAGACCGGATAAGCAGAAGAATTTCCGACCGGCTGTAATGAGCCATGTTGCTTCCGAATTCGACATTGAGATGTCCGATTTCCAGATCGAGTTTTTCTGGAACGGCACAATTGATCCGACACCAAGAATGTCCATTCCATTCACCATCGATTTTATGGAGAGTCTTCATCCGGGTGGATGGACAGGGATAATTAGTGAGAATCATGAGAAAGCCGTCAGGGCGGAAAGATTCATCTGCGAGCGACTGGGGATTGAACCATACTGTCCTAAGAGCATGATCGGTTCTATGGCAGCTGTTTCACTGCCCTGGAAACCTCCGTCGGAACGACTTCCTCCGGATGGGATTGACCTGCTTCAGAACTGGCTTCTTCGTGAAAAGCAGATCGAAATTCCAGTTACCTACACAAGTATTCCCTGCGGAAGATTCCTCAGACTATCTGCCCAGCTCTACAACTCTGATGCCGAGTTTGAGTACCTCTGTGAATCACTTATGGAAGCACCGATAAGCCTGTTGTGACAGAGAGCGATTAATAAGCATTATTCGGAAACACAGAAGGAGATGATAATGATCGTACGTAAAGATACGGATATAGAAGCAATTGACGTTGAGATTGAGGGCGCTGCAGGTGTCAAGAAAAGGGTTCTGATAGGTGAAGATGAAGGCGCACCAAATTTCATAATGCGTCGTTTTACAATTGCCCCCGGCGGGAAGACACCCTATCACACACATTCATGGGAACATGAGGTATATACTCTTAATGGCAGGGGAGAAGTTCGGCAGGGGAATTCAGCGAAGGAACTGTCTGAAGGATCTGTAGTTCTCGTAATTCCGAATGAAGAGCATAACTTTGTAAACACCGGAGACGAACCGTTGGATTTCCTCTGCATCATCCCCAGATAGCAAAAGGGGCCGGGCCTAACATTTAAACATTTGCTTAGTATTAAATATTAATAGCGATAATATTATGCCTGATGCAGCTATCTCAGTGATTCCATCCACTCCTGAGCCTCGAGTAGAATGCTTCTGATAACTCTGTGAGGACCATTCCAGGATTTGAATTCGACTTCCACTCCATAGCTTTGCAGAATATCTACTGTGCGTGCTCCCTCTGCAAAATCAACCGATTCATCCATTGTTCCATTCGCCACGAAAGCGTTCATCCCTGAAACATTCCCAATAACTGATTCAGGTATGAAATCCTTATCGAATCTGCCTCCGAACCCTATCAGCCCCGAGAATTCGTCAGGATATTTCAGCCCTGTCAGCCATGTAAGACCGCAACCCTGAGAAAAACCGAAGAGGAAAACATCCGAGATATTGTAGTTATCTTTCAGGTTTTGCACGGCAGTTGCAACGTATTCAGCAGAAATCATGTCAAGTTCAAATGTCTCGATTGAATCCGCTCCCATTCTGAACCATGAATATCCGAATATGCCATGGACAGTTACTGGATATGGCGCGCAGGGGCAGGCATATATAAAATCCGGGGATTCGAAATATCCCCACAGTCGGATGAAACTCTCTGGTGAATCACCGAACCCGTGAAGTCCGATAAGCAGGGGATAAGCCTGTTCCGAGTCATCGAATTCTTCGGGAAATTGGATCAGGCATCGAAAAGATGTTTTTGCATCGAAGAGAATGTAGTCACCCGTGAATTCCGGAGGTCCGAGCTGTATTTGAGAAATCTGGTCCATCAATTCCGCGAAAGCAGGAGTATTTCGCACAGAGTCGAAATCATGATCTTCAAGGATGTAACCGAAATCATTGTAACCGGTATTCACTGCTCTTCTGAGGTAGAGTGCTGCAAGCTCCGGTTCTTCCATCAGGGCATAGCAGCAGGCAAGATTATATATGACATTCGTATCTGAGATATTTCTCGTGAGGAAAGCAAGGAAATACCTTGCGGCCAGTCTATAATTCTCGTTAGTGTAAGCTTCAAGCCCGGACTGTTCGTAACTGCTCAGGTTCAGATCGAGGAAGTCCCCGGAATGCGGATCCATTGGATCTATCTCTCCAGGAAGAGCGTAATTGTGAATCGGTGCCGATGCAGTGATAACAAGAATAATCAGGTTTATCATTGCTGCTATTCAGATTCCTGTTCAACTAGTTCAAACAGGTATATCTTGGGATAATCCATAGGATCTTGATCGTATGCGAGTATTCCACCGGCGTCGACTTTGAAACTTGGTCTCGTGACCGGCGTGAATTCAACATCTGTAACTGCTATAAACAGCAACTCACCCGAATAATCGTAAACCTGGAATACCGGCAGGTCTTCCCGTGCGAGTTCGACCCATATCCTGCTCTGGGAGTCTACGCCTATAGAGCCTATCACGTTTCGCCATGGGTATGTGGTTTCCATCCTGTTCATGTCAGCGGATGCCTCACCATTCATGACCATTATCGACATTCCCAGACCTCCGGCGTCTATCTCTTCCTGTGTCATCGGTGTTCTGTCACGCACTTCATGAATATTCAGGAATTCCTCGCCTTCAGGGGAGAAACCGATCACGGAGAATAGAGTATCTGATATCTCGGCTACCAGTACGCTGCCATCCGGTCCTACAGCAAAATCGAAATCCGGTCCACCAGTCGAAGAAGCCTGACCCTCTCCGGAGAACTCCAGCTCCATGGGTTTCGAGAGGTATGTAAGACAAGGTTCAGCATCATCAGTCCACTTCGAGAGTTCGAGCGACATTTCCATATTCTCTCCGGTCATGATCATAGGCATATGCTGGCCAACGAGAGCTCCATCAGGGCATCCTTCGATACTCATTGGAGGTGTTGGAAAGAATCCACCCATCATACCGGTATAACTGCCATCAGCATCGAAGTAGGAGATTACTCGCGAAATGGCGTCTGTAACAGCAATGCTACCGTCAGAGAATACAGCGAAATCAACAGGAATCTGAAATTCTCCCGGACCGGGACCGGGAGCCCCGATGTTTCCGATAAACTCACCGTCATGTGAGTAGACACTGAGACAGGCCTTCTGCATATCGAGAGCGATTATGTTACCATCAGCTCCATGAGCGGCCTGCAGGATCATGCCGAAAACATATGAGCTGTCTCCCATTTCAAGTCCGATTGTATCAGTAACCGCAAGGACAAGAGTATCAACCGGTCCGGATGTTTCTTCAACAGGAGAGATCGATTCTGCTTCACCTCCGCATCCTGCAGAAGTAGCTATGGTCAATACCGCAAGGATGATTAACAGAGCGATATTAATACATGTTCTGTTCATTTCTGATCCTTTCTGTAATAACATGAGAAAAACTATTCCCTATCTCGGAAAATCACTTTCAAGATTTTCGAAATCCTCCCTGTTCAGAAGGAATTCGTATTCGAGAAGGTTTTCCGGAAACCTTTCATCTTCCCCTGGCTGAAAATCTGGTCCGGGTGCTGGATACCAGAGTATATTTCCGTTTCCGTCTGTTGTGGAACGGGCAATGAAGGTGAATGCATCTTCTTCCGGATTACCTTCTGATCCGTCTCCGATTCCGATTCTGAATGATGTGTAGTGTATTCCTTCAATATCGATCTCACATAGTCCATCTACCAGATAACCACCGAGAGGAGCCACGATCCATGTTGTTCGGCAGAAAACAACATCATCTGCACCCATGAGAGAAAGAAAACTATCTGCAAACACGGTTGCTTCCAGACCGGTTATAACAGAAAACTCTACTTCCTGCGGATAACTGGAATCAAATATTTCACCTTCAGGATGGATGCAGGAGAAGTAAGTTGCCTGTTCTACATCTGAAGAATCACCAGTGACAGGTGATGATACTGCCAGCAGCAGAAGTAGAGATATTGCTGATATTCCAAAGGATGTATAACGCTTATTGCGGCCTGGGCCATAAGATCCGGATGAATGAATTCTCATTGTAACCGTTCCTTTCAGGTTTCCCTTTTGATACAAAATATGCTTCTGAAAAATTATGTCAAATAATAATCAAATTATGAACCATTATTAAATGCGCGTATTACTCGGCGTCCTTCCATTGAAGTCAGAGGAATTGGAGAAGCTCTGTGAGCCGGGTATCGGTTTTCAGCGTAACATTTTAACAGGCGATGTCATTATCTAATAAAATGCGCCTGGAACTCCAGTTAATATTATGACTATACGTTGTAGTGAACCGTCAAACTTAATTTGAAAGGAAAAAGCATCATGAAAAAGCATATCAGGTCCACTATACTGTTCCTGGTTCTTTTGCTCTCCGCTGCACCGGCCCTGACACAATCTGTGGCGGAGGAAGTACCTATCGATGAGGTGCCTTTATCGGTGCTGGACGCTGCCAGGGAGGTTCTCCCCGGAGTTGAACTGGTGAAGGCCATGACCAAGATTACAGACAAGGGTATCGTCTACGAGATAGAGGGTATTCTCGACGGTGAGGAGTATGAATTATTGGTTACCGAGGAAGGTATAGTAGTCGAGATCGAGCTCAAGGATGACGATGATATCGACATTGAGGAAGGAGAGCCGGTAGAGGAATACAACTAAACGGAAGAAAGCGAATCAGATCTGTTCTGGATCGTTGACGGTTGATTCAGGTATCGGATAGCTTTACTTCCCACCCATTGTAAGAGGAATGGCGCCACTTTTCATGGTGGCGCCATTTATCAGATGCATGTTCTACGCGGAAAGATGATATTCCTGAGATTTACTGGTTAGGGTTTGACGGAACTGTACAGGTTACTGTATTGTCATTTCAAGATAAGAACACTGGCTGGGCAGGAGACATTTTGGGATTCTTCAGGAGTGGTAAAGATGAGTATGATTACTTCAATTCTATCAGGAAGTTCATTATAACATCATTTATTCTAGGAATACTGAACAGTTTCAATACAATTTATGCGGAGACATATTATGTTGCTCCATATGGAGATGATAACAATCCAGGAACATTCTCTGAACCATGGCAGACCATTTCTAAAGCAAATACTGAATTGGAACCTGGTGATACTGCGATTATAAGAGAGGGATCATATAACGAAAGCATAGACCCGATAAGTTCAGGGACTCAGTGGGATTACATTACATACAAGGCATATCCGAACGAGACACCGGTTATTGATCGTTCTCTATTGATTACCGACTGGGTCAATCATACTGGTTCTATCTATTGGGCTCATTATGCTGGTTATACCATTCCGCTATGGGAAGATACTTTCGAGGAAGCTGAATTCTATTGTGGACTATGGCCTGTTTTCTCGTTATCTGACCTTGATGAACCCGGCAAGTTCTATCATGATGAGGTAAACCAGCGATTCTATGTCTGGACTTCCACAGGAGACGATCCAAACAATCACACAATGAGAGCATCCACAGGAAAGGGCGCTCACTTCGACAAGGATTACATAGTAATAGACGGAATTCATATGAAATGGATAGTTATCGGAATATTGAGTGACAGTAGTAGTAATTGCATTTTTAAGAATTTAAACATTCAATATACTTATGGCGGTATAAGCCTTGGAGAAGAAACACACCACAACCAGATTCAGGACAATACTATATTCCATTCAGGCTCATGGTACTGGGATGAGGGAGATGGAATATTCCTGACCGGTCATCATAATCTGATCGAAGGGAATGATATATCCCTTACAGGGCATAACCCTATCAACACCAGAGGATATACAAATGGAACACAGCCTCATCATAACATTATCCAGAATAATAGATTTCACGATTCCGGCAGTAGTGCGATGTGTTCAAACTGGGATACCTATCGTGAGGTATGGAGAAACAATTTTGCATATCGATGTACGGGGTGTGGCTTACAGGTAGATGGTAATGATAATAGTTTTTATAACAATGTATGCTACCATAACGGTCAGTCAGGCGGTGTGTATTTAACAGACGGTAGAACTGGCGGGAACAATAAGTTTTTCAGTAATACATTTTACAATAACAACAGCATTTACCTTGGTCAGTCCCAGCAGGTTCTATATCCTGAAGAATGGTCTATTACCGAATCTTATGGATCCGTAGTTGACGATAATACGTTTACAAATAACATAATCTATAACACGGAAGATGATAGTACAAAACTATATATGATCTATTCCGAATTAGCTGAACTTAGAAATAATGCTTTTCGTTATAATGATTTCTTTAATGATCGAGAAGTATACATCTATGATATTCTCATAGGAAACTATCCTCTTTCATGGTGGGAGACAAATTTCCCTCTAAATATTAACGATAACATCATAATAGATCCTCTTTTCATAGATCCGACTACTGAGGATTTCAACTTAGAAAGCACTTCACAGCTTATAGATGCAGGAACATTTCTTTCGCATACTGTTTCATCGGGTTCTGGTTCTGTCATAACAGTCGGAGATGCCGGTTATTTCTGTGATGGTTACGGTATAACAGTCGGAGATTTGATTCAATTAGAAGGGGAAGTTGAAACTGTAAGGATAACTGATGTAGATTATGATAATAATAGAATCACTTTAGCTAACTCAATGGTTTGGGATGCAGGTCAGGGTATCAGTTTTCCATATAGTGGTTCAGCACCTGATATAGGAGCTTTCGAGTATGATGCTGGTACAACTGTAAATCCAGAAATCAGTAATAGTACAGGCATAGTCAATCTGTTATCGAATTATCCAAATCCTTTTAATACAACAACAGCAATCTCTTTTTCCATATCTGTAGATGGTGCAGTAGAGCTTTCAATTTACAATATAGCAGGTCAAAAAACTATTACGCTTGTTAATCAGAGTTTAAGAGTCGGTCTTCATAGAGTGATTTGGAATGGTACAGATGGGAGCAGTGAACCTGTTCCTTCGGGAATGTATTTCTACTTACTGAAAACAGAAGAGCGAGATATTATAAAGAAAATGATATTACTATAATCTGATCAGACTCACATTCTCCAGTTATACCGATATGAAGTTAAAAACTAAATCCAATCATTCGAGCTTGAAAAAGCACGAATGATGATGAGATCCTGTGTAATGACCTTGCTCTTATTGTATTATAAAGATTGACAGCATTGGAAACGTTGAATGGGAAACAACCGTTGGTGCATCCGCATCTGCGGGAGGAAGATCTTTTCAACAAACATCCAATGATGGATACATTATTGCCGCAACCCAAAATCCTCCACCGGGATTTCTTGATCTCTGGCTTGTCAGGTTCGGACCGGTACTCGGTATACCTCCGCTTTCTCCTCGACTCGTTGCACTCGCTCAGGGTAAACTCACCATTCCGATCTTTGATAATAGTTCCGAATTAGCAGGAGTAGACTCAGGATAATCATTCCTTCGTGGGATTGCCGGAATTAGGATTGCTCCCGATAATGCCACTCAAACTTCCTCTGGACTTCTTGCGATATCAGGATAATACTGCGCAAGTTCTGCAATACTTGCAATACTTGTAGAATATACTTATAATTCTGCAAGGAGGTGACAGGCATGGCCCTTATTTCTGATTACATTGAGGCCGATCCCTTCAATGATAACCCTTTGACAGCGGATGAAATGAACCTCCTGGTAAATAGGGAGGAAGTTAGGAAGGGAATTAGTGATCTGATTCACTCAGCAAGTCACGGTTTTCCACAGAACATCGCCATTCTGGGAGAGGATGGAATCGGCAAAACCTCGATAATCAACTTTGTCGAGGCAAAGATGAGATTGTATGATGGTCTATTCTTTTCGCGAATCGATATAGCCGAAGGAACCGAACCCGGTATAATGGTAAAGTCACTGGTCGGAGATCTTCTCAATCAATTGGATCTGGGTTTGGGCAGCACAGTTCTGCACTATCTGAAACTGGGGAAGAAGATTTCCAGTGACGAAATACGCAAGAGGCTTAAAGGAATAGAACTTACCAAGCATAAACAACTTAAGGAGAGCCTGTTAAATATATTCAGCTATTCAAGGGCTGTAACCGAGACAAAAGCTTCCCCTGAGGATTTCTACGAGATCCTGGAGATGCTGAGGGAAGTATTGGAACTTATGGGACACAAGCCCAAAGCTATAATAATTCTACTCGATGAAGGACAGTATGTAGCTGGATCGCACTCCATAGACCTTCTTCAGCAGATGCGCCTCTTATTTCAGAAGAAACCCTATATGCTCGTAGTCGGCGGGTCGCCTGATCTGTTCAGTCGTTTCGCTCAGGTTGAACCATCCTTCAACAACCTCTTCCCTGAACAGAACCGCCTCCGATTAACTCCTCTGGAGTATCAACACGTTCGGGAGTTACTCGAAAAGAGGTTGGAGCTTGTACGTAAGCGAGGTCGTGGTATCGAGCCATTTGAAACTGAATGTATAGATAGACTATTGCATCTTTCCGGTGGAAATCCGAGATACGTTATTCGAATCGCGAGCGCAGCACTGCAACAGAGTCGGGATCAGAACTCCGTAACAATCAGGGAGATCGAAATAGCTAGTAGTCTGATTGTAAGGGAGATGGGTCGGGACAGGTTTGACAGGCTTAATGACAGAGAAAGAGAGATTATTCTCACTCTTGCCATGCATGGATCTCTCAGCATTACAGAGATTCAGAAGAATTCAGATACTAATTATGACCTGTCTACTGTCAGCAGGAAGGTTCGAGCCCTCACGGACCGTGGGTATCTCCTTGTTAAGGTTCGAGGGAATGAGAAGATCTGTCATTTAAGAAGGGCCATCTATGAATATGCCAAAGAGCTTGTCTAGTTTTCATGATATCAGGAACAAATACAAACACTGCAGATCTTGCGGTATTTGCATATTTTCACTGCAATTGTGCAAGATTACATCAATGGTATGTTCGACAGGATTCCCTTCGGCTCTTTTCGCTCGCTCAGAGTAAACTCACCAATCCGATCTTTAATCGGAGGTCCGAATCCATAGTGCAATAACGAAAGCGGGGACACCCTGATCGGTGTCCCCATTTTGTCGTTTTAATGGTGGGTGGCACTGTTTGGTACGCCCGACAGGATTCGAACCTGTGGCCTGCGGATTAGAAGTCCGCTGC
>JAIOQY010000004.1 GCA_021108435.1 Candidatus Aegiribacteria sp. | reverse complement strand
GATTTGAAGATATCAGCAATGCTGGTCGCTCTCAGGATATCTTCTCTTGATTTCCTGATGCTTTCAGGTGTAATATTATTATCAATGTTATACTGAAGCTGTATTTTCCTCCTGCGCGCGGTTTCAGTGATCGCATACTCCATGGAATCAGTGATCCTGTCAGCGTAGAGTATTACTCTGCCGGTCAGGTTTCTTGCTGCTCTTCCAGCAGTCTGGATAAGGCTTGTTCTGGATCGCAGAAATCCTTCTTTGTCGGCGTCAAGAATCGCTACCATGGCTACTTCGGGGAGATCGAGTCCCTCTCGAAGGAGGTTTACTCCGACCAGTACATCGAAATCCGCAAGTCTGAGTTCTCTGAGAATTGAAACCCTCTCAAGAGCGTCAACCTCACTGTGAATATATCTGGCATTGATCGATAGATCCTGAAAATATGAGGTCAGTTCCTCTGCCATCTTTTTGGTCAATGTAGTTACAAGTACTCTCTCTCCGGACTCAATCGCCCTCCGGGTCTCCTCTACAAGATCATCAACCTGGCTTACGGCCGGTCTGACTTCCAGTTCAGGATCCACCAGTCCGGTTGGTCTGACGATCTGCTGCACAATCTGGGAGGAATGATCCAGTTCGTATTTGGCGGGTGTTGCGGACATGCAGATCTTCTTACCAGTTATCTCAATGAATTCGTCAAGATACAATGGCCGGTTATCCAGAGCTGAAGGAAGCCTGAATCCGTAATTGACAAGTGTTTCCTTTCTGGCTCTGTCGCCTCTGTACATCGCCGATAACTGAGGGATCGTCCTATGCGACTCATCTATGAAAACCAGCATATCTCCCTCAGGGAAGTAATCAAGCAGGCACGCGGGACGCTCTCCTTCTTTCCTTCCGGACATGTGTCTGCTGTAGTTCTCTACTCCCGAGCAGTATCCCGTTTCGGCCATGAGTTCGATATCGTAACGTGTTCTTGATTCCAGCCTTTGCGCTTCAAGCAGTTTTCCATTGAGTTTGAAATCCGCCAGGGTTTCTTCCAGTTCCCGTTCGATTCGTCCAAGCGCCAGGTTCAGCTCACTTTCACTTGTAACAAAATGCCTTGCAGGGTAGATGAAAATTCTCTCCAGGCTCTCCTGAACGTCACCTGTAAAATGATCAACCCTGTAAATACTCTCTATCCTGTTGCCGAAGAACTCAACCCTTATCGCCATTCGGCCATAAGCGGGAACAACATCCACAACATCCCCACGAACCCTGAATTTGCCTCTTGTCAGAGCAACATCATTCCTTGAGTACCGCATTCCCACAAGTTCTGAAAGAAAGCTTTCCTGATCGAGTATCATGCCTGTTGCGACATCCAGGCAGCTGGATTTGAATGTGTCAGGATTACCAAGGCCATAGATACAACTTACGGACGCAATAACGATTACATCCCTCCGCGTGAGGAGAGATGTAGCTGCACGGAGTCTGAGTCTGTCCAGCTCTTCGTTGAGATCAGCGTCCTTTTCGATAAAAGTATCCGTTGTCGGAAGGTAGGCTTCGGGCTGGTAGTAATCGTAATAACTTACGAAATACTCAACGGCAGCATCCGGGAAAAAACCCTTCAGTTCACTGTAAAGCTGGGCAGCAAGTGTCTTGTTGTGGCTCACAACCAGCACGGGGCTTCCCATTTTCTCGATGATTCCAGCCATGGTGAAGGTTTTACCGGAACCGGTAACACCCAGAAGGGTCTGCCACTCCATGTCATCTTTCAGACCGTGCACCAGTCTTCTTATAGCCTCCGGCTGATCACCGGAGGGACTGAACTCACTTATAAGAGTATATAGTGACAATCTATTCTTTCAGAGAATCAATGTTTATCTCGAATCCGGAAGCCGGACGAGCAATACCCCATTCCGTAAGAACTGCAGGGTGAAATTCCCCTATTACGCCGGATTCCTTGCCGTTGATGATAACGGTGGCACACCTGCCGCTGATAAACCTTTCATCTTCTACAGATCTCAGGGATAGATCAAGATCTCTTGAGTAACAGATTGAACCGAGGATGGAATGAACATCACCAAAATCAGCTTTGTTACCGCAGACAAGACCGGCAAGATAGATTTCAGTTCTGCAGACGCCGTCATCTCCTGAAATCAGAATCTCTCCCGATTCAAATATGCGATGGGGATAAGAAGCATGAGCGCTGGTACTTTCAACATTAAGAAGTCCCGGAAGCAGCGTGTTTCGGACAACTCCATATTCCTCGGTCATGGGGTTGGCTATCATCACGGGATCAATCGGAGTTCTGGTAATTTCCCTTATTTTTCTCCAGCTGGTCAGTGCGGGACGGAGAATTTCTTCGCATCCTGCTCCAATCAGTACTGTCCGTACAGCATCAACAAGTTCCTCTACCGGAGCACTGTGACCGATAGTAAACTGTTCAGGAAGGAGCGGTTCAAAGGATTCCAGTCCACGGGAAATCGCTATATCCTCAATCATGTCGACTGCATGGATTCCATCCCTCCTGTAGGGCGGAAGGATTCCTGTCAACGAATCGCCTTCGATCTCAACCGAAGCATAATCCATCCTCAGGAGAGCTTCCCTCGCTGAATCAAGAGATATATCAATCCCGAGCACTTTTCTTATCTCATCTTTCGTTGCCGTCATACTGTCCCGGAAAATCACAGGCGTCTGCATTTCGGAGTGCAGAGAAGCGGGGTATTTCACAAGAACAGGAGCTATTGAAGCTCCTCTGTCCTGGAGATTGCATGCCAGTATTGCAGCTGTCAGCTGTACAGTTTCCCAGTCAGTCCCGGTGACTTCACAGAAAAGACTGGAATCTCCGGGTCTCACTCTTCCGGTCGTCTGGCTGTTGATTACCGGAGGGAATGATAATGTTGAACCAGATGCATCTTCCAGCAATGGCCACAGATCAGCTTTTTCAACAAGATGAGCATATATGCGACCTGTTTCCGTATCAGCGAGTATTTCGCTCAGGGTCATTTCTCGTTCTTCACCAAGCGGAATGAAAGATGTCTCAGGAGTCACCGCTCTGTATTTCACGGGAAACCTGATCTCATCCAGTCGGTAGAAACCAATGGCCGCTGTTTTCCTGTTACGACCGAAGGAAGCTGCAAGTTTCTCCTGAACATCGATGAGAGCATTCAATTGTTTCTGATCAGGACTCCAGCCGCAGGCGGTAAACGCCGCAATGAAAGGTCTGACATCTTCGAGTTTCTGATCAACATGAATCTCACCCGCAGGTTCCGGAAGATCAGCAAGGTGATTGAATGGACCGGTCTCACTGCATCTCAAAGCCCTGGCTACTCCCTCAACGCACCACAGATCAGGCCTGTTAGTATCGTTAAGTTCTATCTTAAGCTCGTCCTCAAATGAATGATCAATTTCACCTTTTACAAGAGTCAGAAGGTTCGCCAGTTCAGCATCACCGGGATCCTTCATTCGAGACAGTTGGAAAAGGTCCTGCCGGCTGACCTCGATTTTAGGCATTGGCTTCCCCCCCTCTTCTTCCAGTAAGGAGACGATCCGGCTGAACTTTTATATTGCGCAATCGGGTAAGATCAGGTGTGATCAGATCACGTATATCATTAAGCCCAAGAGCAAGCATGGCCATTCTATCCAGACCAAGTCCCCATGCGATTACAGGAACATCGACTCCGAGCGGAAGACAAACCTCAGGCCGGAAAAGCCCCGCTCCACCTACCTCGATCCATCCGAGCCGGGGATGTTTTATATGCATCTCCACAGATGGCTCGGTAAAAGGGAAGTATGCGGGGAGGAACTTGTAATCGGAAGCTCCGGCGATTTCCTCAGCAAATAATTTAAGAAGCCCCAATAAGTACCTCAGATTAATCTGTTCACCAAGCACTATTCCTTCCACCTGAAAGAAATCGGGAAGATGAGTGGCATCAACCTGATCGTATCTGAAACATCTTGCAATAGCGAAATACTTACCCGGTATATTCGGATTCGAACCAAGTGTTCTTGCTGACAGCGAAGTTCCCTGCGAGCGGAGTATCGCCTGAAGGGATTGCTTACGGCTGAATTTGTAGCCCCAGCCTCTGCTGCCTGTATCTCCGCCGTTTTCATGAGCGGCTGCAACCCGTTTCTCAAGTTCATCTGATGGAGGCGGGACGCTCCTGCCCTCTTCAAGATAGTAGACATCATGAATATCCCTTGCCGGATGGAACTGAGGCATGAACAGAGCATCATTGTTCCAGAATTCATTCTCAGCGAGCGAATCTCTCATCTCGCTGAAACCCAGCCCAATAAAACGTCTCCTCACGGTATCAAGAAACTGCCTGTAAGGGTGAAGCCTTCCGGTGTGTATTCTCGATGGGGGAATATCAACCTGGTACCTTCTGAATCTGGCATCCTTCCAGGATCCTTCAGCAAGAATTTCCGGTGTCATCGCTCCGATAGTGACTGTTTCTAAAGCCTTCTTCAGAGCTTCTCTGCCTTCTGCTGTAATGTCAAGAATGCTCGTTACGACCTCGTTCAATATGAATTCAGCCCGGCTCTTTCCCCTCCTGGGACTTCTGGAATCGATTATTTCAGCAATGTTTTCTCGAAGGTCAGCGAATTTGATTTCATTTCCATCGGATAATGGTATGTATACCTGATCCCAGACTTCCTGGAAAACAGTTTCCTCCGGTTTTCCATTGAAAAGAATCTCATCACCCGCTTTTTTCAGGAGACCGCTCTTGATCAATGCGCCAAATGCGCTTCCCCAGCGCCCTCTGTCAAATGAAGTGTCCTGCTGGATTTCCTGAAGAGAAGTACTACCACTTGAAGCCGCACGAAGCATTAACAGCTCCGGAGAACTGCCGATCTCCAGGTTCTGCGTGCCAAGTGGTCCGAGTTGAACGAATACTTCTTCTTCCCTTGATTCTTCAATGATAAGCTTCCTTGAAAGAAGCCACTGGGCAGCTCTTCTGAAAGAGCCCTCGTCAGGGAGATCGCTCTCTCTGATTATGTCCACATCGGATGATTTTCCGTTTTTTTCCAGATATGTCAGAAGTTTTTTCTCAAGTGGATGCAGATCTCTTTCTTCAGTCACTGGTATCCCTTCTATCTCCACAAATCGACATCTTCATCAAGGAACATTCCCTGCTGAGGTCGCGGGACGGCGTTCTCTCCTTTGAGAGCCGCACCGCACTCAGGACAGACATATGTATTCGGAGCAAGTTCAGTATCGCACTCAGGACAGATGAGCTGAAGTCTGCCATCAATGTATGTCATGAGTTCCAGTGCGGAAACATAACCGTTTCCATCAATATCCGCATCTCCGCGAGATCCCTGAAGCAGTATCGGAGTGAGTATCCTTTCGCTTACGCTGAGATCCTCACGCGCGGCTGTAAGTACCAGAACATTGCTTCCCTGAGTAAAATCGTTTACAAAACCACCAGAATGACATGCATCAAAGAACAGGAACACCGGCGCGTCGGCAAGGGAATCAACAAGGTCTGCAAGCTGATCATCTGAAATTTCGTCATCAAAAAGACAGATGGATTCATTCGCGGAATCTGATTCCTCCTGTCCACCGGAACCAGGAGCAAGCTGGTTTCCGTGACCGCTGAAGAAAATTACTACTCTGTCCTCCGGTCCGGCGTTTTCCAGCAGACTGGAAACACCATCAATGAAATTGTCAACGGTCGCGATTGCATCCACCAGCAGAATAACATGATCTTCAGGTATTCCCTGCTCCGTAATCATGAAGTCGTAAACCTCCACCGCATCCATGCTTGCCCGGTTGAGTACATCCGCAGCTTCAGGATAACCGCTTATTCCAGCAGTGATAGCCCATATCTCAGGTTCCGGAGATGAAGAAGCCATCTCAACTTGTTCTATTCTGTTCACATCCAGGGTAAAAGAAGTCCGGTCTCTCCGTTCATAGAGATATACGGTTATTCCGTATACGGCATCCTCCTCAGAATAAACCGCGACGGCTTCATCCCCTGCGGCATCGACATTACTCAGCCAGCCCTCGGCTACAAGATCTATTCCCGGTCCGCTCACGAAAAGGTCAATATCAACTTCCCTGTCCTCTCCGGAAAGAGCAATATCAAGGATTGTTCCAGCCTGAGCGGTAACGGTGAAAAACTCTGTGGATGAGTTATCTCCTATCTCTCCAGAATACGATTCATCAATTTCCCTGGAATCAGCAGCTGCAATCCTGACAGTGGCATCTCCTGACATGTCAGCTTCATTAAAGAATGGGTATACCCAGACAGTATCACTCTGAGAAACCCAGAGAAGGAACTTCTCATCGCCTCTTTCAGAACTGAACGTAAGGACCGGTTCGCCTGATCCTCTGAATACACGTACATCTCCGTCACGAGTTTTGTCGAAAATTACAGAAACCTCGAATATCCGGGATTCGGGTGGAGAGAATCCAATCGGACACGTCTTCTCTGTTAAACCTACGGAAATGATTGTTTTCACCGGAATAAGTGAGAAGACAGATCCAATTTTTCCGGAACTCATAATGTATGGAACTAATTCATCATCCGGAGAATCGTAAAGAATCACATTCGCCACCACTTCCGCTTCACTTGCGGGTAGGAGAAGCGTCTCAATTGATGAATAGGATTGCGATCCCATCAGATATTCGCCGGCTGTATCTCGAATGACCAGATCAATGTCAGCACCTGGTGACAATATTGTAAGATCGAGAAATACCGGTTTACTGTGTTCGGGAATAAGGTATCTGTGAATCTCTCCAGGCTCAATTGAAGCTTCCATCATATCCGAATCAAATTCAGGAAACCTTCCGGATGGCTCAACGGAAAAATAGTATTCTCCCGAACCGCTCTTACCATATCTGCTTACAACCGCTGTGAGTTCTTCACCCGGAAGGGCTGCTACTGTAACTGTCTCAAATCCTTCAAGTGAAGCACTGCTACCACAGAGACTCATATTGCTGCCGTATATTTCCAGATCGAGGTCCGTTCCCCCTGTACCCTCGAGTCTGAAGGTCCAGTTTCCTCTCTCCATCGGAGAGAAAGTGTATATCTCTGCCATTTCGTTTCGATCAACTCTTCCGCTGACATCCTCGCGAACAATCAGTTCAACAGGCTCTACAATCTCAGCGGACAGAATAACATCAGAATCACAGCTACTGGTTTCTCTCTCAAGGAAAACGTAAAACCAGTAATCAGAGAAAGCGGAAAGAACCATCTCTGCACCTGGATCGGATTTACAGAGGATAGCCCCGGAATTGTCATAAGCAGTGAGATTGACTCCTCCGGAAACCGAGAGACTCAGGCAGACGTAATCATCTTCAAGAAGCCGAATCCACCCCTCACCGGATGAAAGATCAATCACAGCTGATTCACCGGCAGTGATGGTTTGAATATCTGATGGGTCGGGCAGAGTCACTGCGATTATTCCCGCGAAAAGCAGAACTGATAACATAAA
>JAIOQY010000003.1 GCA_021108435.1 Candidatus Aegiribacteria sp. | reverse complement strand
TCAGTTATGCTTACTGTCATTTATAAAGTCAAGTGTTCTGTAAATAAAATCAGTAATCAAATAGAATAAAAGAGAGCACTGTTAACAGTAACGATGATTAAGCCCGCCCCCTTCCGAGAGACGGGATTTTGCGCAATACCTGTTAATATCCGACTGGAACTTAAGGGATGTCTTCGTTATACCCTTGCTTGCGAAGGTGTGGAAGCAATTCTTCGACAAGTCCTCCTAGACATATCTCACCAGAGTTATTACTACAACAGCGCATAAGACACTCGCATACTGCGTTATACTCAATCGACCATCCTTGAAGTATATACAATACATCTTCGTTGATCTCATTCGCATGCCTTGTCTGCGAGCGCTTCTACACCGTTTCGTTACGCAACCTGGTGAAATGTGCGGTCTAGATCCTTTATGGCCACTAACCAGATCCGTTCAATGAGAACTTCTCCATACTCATGAGCTAAGATGTTTCTCAAACCGATGATAGCATTCCAGGAAACTGAAGGCGTTTTTTTTTGAAATCCTCTGAAAGTCGTTTTGCAGCCTCACCGATCACAAGCAACTGTCTTTCCACTGCATAGCGCAGCATCTTGTCCGCTTCGAAACGATGCAAGTCAATACCGGTCACAAATCGTTCAATATCACGGGCAGCTGAAATTATATCGAAAATAAGGCGGCATCTCTATCCTCAGGATGCATAGAGAAGTATCTTCTCCGCCAGTATCCCCTTGCGACGGATAGGATTCACCAGAGTATCTTTTTCTATCAGATCCACTTTGGCTCCCATTATTCTCTCAAGGTCTGACTTTATGATTAGTAAATCCAGGTAGCTTATCTGCATGTCGGTTTGGAATTCGATCAGGAGGTCTATATCGCTTGATTGTGTTGCATCACTTCTCGCATATGAGCCAAAAAGGAACAGATTTTTCACACCATGCTCTTTGCAGTATATCCTGACTTCTCTGATAATTGAATCCGGGATTCCCATTACATACCTCCTGCTGAAATATGTAAAGAGGTTATTATGGTGTCATGTATCTGAGACAAACAATATTTCCTAAGCCCGCGAGAGTATGCTCTATTTCTCTGCTGTCTGAGATTACTTATTCAGGGAAACCTTAGAACTCCGCCTCCGATGGCGCAGGATTAACCTCTATTCCCAGCTGGCAGACCCGTCTACGATACTTCCATGGTTATGATTCCCAGGCAGCGGGCAGGTGATAGAATACCAATCACCTTCTGGATTCGTTTCATACAGATACATAGTGTCACAGGCGGGGCATTCCAGATCCCAGTTCTCCATGAATTCCTCAAGGTCACTCAGTTCTTCAGGATAACGATTGTTTGATCCATAATACATTGCGCAAGCTGTCGCGAGACTCCTCATATTACTTCGACAATATTCAAGATAATCAGAAGGATCAGGTGGCCAGCTGACAACTCCGTTCAGGATATATCCGTGCGATGGTATTACGTTTGACGGGCAGGCTATGTAACAATCCTCTTCATCGCCTTCAATGATATACTCACCGTTTACAGGACACTGTATGGAATCAACAGGAATGGTAAAGAACTCCTGAAGATCTTCAATACCGTCAGGATAGCAATTGTACTTTCCATAGTACATGGAACATGCTGATGCAAGATTTATCATTCGTTCATGACAGATTTCGGTATGCTCGGAAGGATCGGGAGGCCAGCTTGTATATCCAATCCATATATGACCATGAGACATCTCTGCGCCTGAGGGACATTCTATGTAATATTCATTACTGATATCACCTGAAAACAGGTATTCGCCATTAACAGGGCAGTAAATTGATTCAACCGGAATTTGAAGAAACTCCTGAAGATCTTCAATGTTGTCAGTATACTCATTGTATTTACCGTAGTGCATAGTCTGAGCGTCTCCCAGCAGCTCCATATATTCATGACAGATTTCCTCAGCGCTGCCACCGTCGCGCCAGCCTGAACTGTAGCCTGACTCCGGCTGCGTCACGCTCTGCTCAGTATCAACGCAGGCGGTCATTACAATGAATGGAATCAACAGAATAACTAACAGGCGAATCATTTTTCTTCTCCTCTCCCCTCTCATATCATCAGTTATGCTTACTGTCATTTATAAAGTCAAGTGTTCTGTAAATAAAATCAGTAATCAAATAGAATAAAAGAGAGCACTGTTGATACCAACGATGATTCAGCGTTGCGAGGCTCTTATTCCCGATGACAGGCTGCCGGCCGCTCTTCGTTCGGGACGAAGAGAGGGTACGGATCGCTGCTGATGATGATCCCTGTTGAATATCTGACCGGTTTCTCTGAAGGCTCCGTCATCGAGCTGCTGCGTGAACGGTTGCTCACCAGGTGAGTTCTCCGGACCGTTTCCAGGCAGGAGCCAGCTCTCCACGACAGAGGCTGGAACCTGCTGTTGCATGAAATGCTTCTGTTTGATGTTGCTCCTTTGAGCCGCATGATATTGCTTCTGTAGAAAATCATTGAAATCGAAATTCTGTCTCGTCGGCACTGTGTTACCATGGATAGATGTTGCGTAGAATCTGCTCTTAGGTGTGAAGCTATGCTGGCTGGAACGTGATACCTGGGTTTCCCGAATACCAGTGGAATGCTTCTCCATCTGGTATTCATCAAGCCCTGTTTCCCTTATGATGCGGCTTCCTGCAGGGATCACGCCGGTGCGGTCCGGTTCAGAACCTGAGACACACTCAGCACCTGAGGCACAGACGGATATCGGAGGCTCATCGGCAGGTCCGGTATCTTCCTGAGGATCAACAGAGAATGCGCTTTGTTCGATGGTGTCGGCTGATCTGACTGCGGAAACAGGAGTATCCGAAAATCCAGTGGTAAATGTCCTCCGCAGAGAATCAATCTCAGGAAACGGCGTCAGGAGAACAAGGACAACGAACATGATCGATAGTGATATCAGCTGAGTTTTCAAATGCATCCCTCCCGGAAAACCTTACAACATACGGAATTATGCAATGCTTTATTGAATGATGCAAGGGTGGTGCCCAGATCTCCTCTCCCCTCTCCTGTTTTCAGTTATGTTTACTATCATCCATGCAGTCAGGGGTTCGGGAGATCTATCATTTATAAAAGTTAGAAAAAATATGATTGAAAAAACAACTGCAGTTCTCAGGGAGTGATGATGCTGACCGATATATTTGTAACTCCGGATAATATTACTGAGAAAACCGCTTACTGGCTTGGTAAGATCCAGGCCAGGAACCGATTCAGACCCAATCTGTTCATCGAACCATCTAAATGTGCCCTATTAATCGTAGACATGGTACACTACTTCGCGCACCCGGACGGAAGGGTATATCTGCCGTCTACCGAGGCGATAATCCCGCAGATATCCGCACTGTTACAGTATTGGAGAAATATCACCGGTACTGTTGTTTTTACGAGGCATTGCCACAGGGGAAAGCATGATCTGGGTATGCTCGGAAAGTTCTTCAGCGACTATATCAGATGCGGCAGCCAGGAGTCAGAAATAATTTCCCGGCTTGCTCCTTCAGTGGAAGAAAGAATTTTTCAGAAGAATACATATGATGCTTTTCACCGCACCGGCCTCGAGAAGTATCTGAGAGAACTCAACATCGAACAGGTTCTTGTGACAGGAGTTCTGACTCATCTCTGCTGTGAGACTGCAGCCAGATCCGCCTTCGTGAGGGGGTTCGAGGTTTTTATTGCTGCGGATGCTCTGACAAGCAGTACTGAGGAGCTTCACCTCGGCAGCCTGCTTGGGCTTGCGAACGGCTTTGCAGTCATTTCCGATACAGCTTCCATCTGTTCAACCCGGGAAGGATGAGTCTACCTTGATTGAAACAGCGATAATCGGTGCGGGACCAGCAGGATGCGCTGCTGCTGTTCAATGCCGAAGACTTGGCCTCGATCTCAGGCTTCTGGATACAACGGGCAGAGCAGGCGGCCTGATCAGGGAAGCCCGTCTTATAGAAAATTACCCTGGGCTTTCGGCTATTCCAGGCAGCGAATTCGCTGAGAAGCTTTGTTCTCATATATCCGGATTCGGGATAACAGTGCTGGATTGCCAGGCGGATTCAATCGTTCAGATCAGTGATGGTTTTGAAATATTCACCAATCAGGGAGTAATTACTTCTGCTTCGGTCATCGTTGCGACAGGAACCGTTCCGGTAGATTATTCAATCCCCGGAAACGCTTCTTCGATACTGCTTCGATCTATACTGGATATTCCAGTACCGGTTCCTTCCACTACAATAGTTATCGGGGGAGGAGAAGCAGCGCTCGATTATGCCCTGAGCCTCTCGGACGCAGGCTCAAACGTTAATATCCTTGTGAGGAATTCCTGTCTGAGAGCTTGTGGAAAATTGAAAGACGAGGTTGAAACTCGCAGTGGAATCAGAATTTTGTATAATACCGAGCCCGTTTCGATAATCAATTCGGGAAACGATCTTCTTGTCAGATATCGTTCAGATGGTAACAATGGTGAACATCTGGTCGGATCTGTGCTTGCCGCAACCGGGAGAAAACCGAAATTACCTGTGATGCAGGACGAGATGAAATACGAATCAGGCAATGTGAGAACATCGATCCCGGGGCTTTACATCATTGGAGATGCTTCGCTCGGCAGCCTGGGACAGGCAGCGATTGCCGCGGGACATGGACTGCAGGCTGCTGGTCATTCGTGTGATTTTATAAAGATGAATGGACCTGCTTGAAATGAAAATCATCGGAAAACAGGGTGAGCCTGATCTTGCCACTGTCTACATAGCTGAACTGGATGACGGCGAACTCATTGAGTTCGTTGAGTCAGTTCAACCTCCCATTCCCGCTTCAGAAAAATGGGTGCTCATCGTATCAACTCTTCGGGGATGTCCGGTTGGCTGTCCAATTTGCGATGCCGGAAACCGGTACGCCGGAAAACTCTCTGCCTGTGAAATATTAGATCAGATCGATTATATGGTTAAGAAGCGCTATTCTGATGGAAGAATTCCTGTAAACAAGTTCAAGATTCAGTTCGCTCGGATGGGTGATGCCGCATTTAATCCGGCAGTTCCGGATGTTCTTGAAAGGTTACCTGTCCTGTATGACGCTCCGGGACTTATCCCCTGTATTTCAACGGTTGCACCGGATGAAACTGATGCGTTCTTCAACAGGTTGGCGGAAATCAAGAACAGGTTGTATCCGAATGGCAATTTCCAGATGCAGTTTTCGCTTCACACAACCTCGGAAAATGCTCGCCGGAAACTCGTTCCTGTGAAATCATGGAGCTTCAGAAAAATGAGTGACTGGGGAAGCAGATTCTACAGTCAGGGTGACAGAAAGATCGCGCTTAATTTCGCTCCGGTTGAGGGCTTTCCAGTTGAACCTTCCGTAATAGCGGACATTTTCTCTCCTGAGCATTTCATGATAAAACTCACTCCTGTAAACCCGACGCGTTCCTCAAGGCATAAGGAAATGTCTGGAACAATCGATCCTGACGATCCTGGATCAGCAGATTATCTTGTGAGTGAATTCCGAAGTGCGGGTTTTGATGTTATCCTGAGTATCGGGGAAACAAGGGAAAATCAAATTGGTTCCAACTGCGGGATGTACGTAGGACAAGTCTCCTCCTGATCGGTGGAGAATAGACCGCGAATACTCGAATTCCAATTGGATCTTCTGAATAATGTCTTTCCAAGAAATCATAATCCGGCACAAAACTAAACAGAAACGATAAGTCGTTGCTCTGGATATCAAATGCCCAGACGTACTTCCCATTGTTATCAAAAGGTCCCCAGTGATAGATATCGACACCGGCATTGAAAAGATCGAGAAGTTCATACTTGGATGGCATGCGCCAGTTCCCCTCAAGCTCATTTATCCAGGATCGAGCATCAAACCATGTGAAATCCATGTCAGGTCCAACCATCCATTGCAGCCGTGTTTCACTGTCTATAATAATCCCTTCAGGAGATACGCTGAACCTTTCCGAGACTCTGTCTGCAGATGCAGGAAAGCTCCCGATCAGTGAGACGACACATATCATGATGACAGAGAAGTTCATACATCTCCCTTCCCTCATGATTTCTGTTTGTTTTAATGAATTCATTCCGCAGAGTTCCCATCGTACTGCAGGAGATAGAGATTATAGTAAATACCCCTCCGCGAGAGCAGTTCCTGGTGGTTACCTCTCTCAAGGATTCTACCGTCATCAATCACAAGTATCTGGTCAGCTTTCTGGATTGTGCTCAGTCTGTGAGCGACCACAATACTGGTGCGGTTATTCATCAGAATTTCAATAGCGTTCTGTATCAGCTGCTCAGTTGCAGGATCTACATTACTGGTTGCCTCGTCCAGTATCAGGATTCGAGGATCGTGAACGAGTGCTCTCGCAAAACAGATGAGCTGCTTCTGACCGGTTGACAGAGTGGTTCCCCGCTCAGCCATTACCGTATTAAAACCTTCCGGAAGTTTCTCGATAAAAGGTGTTGCCTGCACCATATCCGCGGCTTTTCTAACCTCCTCGTCAGAAAGATCCTTTCCGAGACGGATATTATCAGCAATACTTCTGCTGAAAATAAACGCATCCTGGAGCACGATAGAGATATTATCCCTCAGGGTTCGAACGGGAAGATCCCTCAAGTCTGTTCCATCCAGCAGAATCCTGCCTGAATCAACATCATAGAATCTGCACAGCAAGCTGATAATGGATGTTTTTCCTGCTCCTGTAGGTCCTACAAGGGCAACACTTCGGCCCGGTTCCAATTCAAACGAGACCTTTCGAAGGATAATCTTGTCCCTCTCATACGAAAAGGTTACATCATCGAATTCGATTCTTCCCTCAACAGAACCATGTTCAGATAAAGCTTTACTGGTGATTTCCGGATCAGTGTCGAGTATGCCGAAGATTCGCTCAGCGGCAGCCATCGCGCTCTGCATGATGTTGTATTTCTGGCTGATGTCCGCAAGCGGCTGGAACATCTGCCTTACGTAACTGATGAATGCAACCAGAGCACCAATGGTGAGAGCTCCTTTCAATACACTCCCTCCGCCGTAAATAAGAACAAGGGCGACTCCCGCAGAAGCGGTTATTTCAATAAGCGGTCGGAATATTCCGAAGATCATAAGTTGTTTCATATTTGCTTTAAAGTAGTTGCTGTTGGTCTCGCTGTACTCCTGTCTGCGCCTTTTTTCCTGCCTGAATATCTGCACTATCTTAATACCGCCGAGGTCTTCTGCGAGGCTGGAGTTCAATTTAGCCAGATACTTTCTAACACTCCTGTATGCTCCCCTTGCCTTAACCCGGAAAATGACCGTAACGATTAAGAAGATCGGAGCTACTGCAAGGGACACTAAAGCAAGTCTCCAGTTCAGCAGGAACAGGATAACAGCTGTACCTGTTATGAGAATAACATCCTTGACAAGGTTGACCAGAACAGCAGTGAACATTTCGTTAAGGGCTTCAATATCGTTCGTAACTCTTGTGACAAGCCTTCCGATTGGATTCTTCGAATAGAAATTCAGTGAGAGCTTCTGGATATGTCTGAAAAGTTCTGTTCGAACATCGTACATGGATCTCTGACCGGCTATGACAAGCGTAATCACATGACCGTATCCTGCAGCCAGACTGACAAGTATGAGAGCTCCAAGTAACAGGGCTAGTTTCGAAACACCAGCAATATCACCCCCTCTCACATCAAGTATGACAGATGGTGGAACGCTCGAC
The DNA here is from genome assembly GCA_021108435.1 of Candidatus Aegiribacteria sp. Classification (NCBI taxonomy): domain Bacteria; kingdom Pseudomonadati; genus Candidatus Aegiribacteria; species Candidatus Aegiribacteria sp. The sequence continues at coordinate 10,437 of JAIOQY010000003.1, read as the reverse complement.
AGTTCCGTCTCGGGGACCAGCCAGTATCTCCCCATGACGAATCCGGTCTCATCATTGTATCTGTCTTCAGGAAAGAGGTAACAGGTCTCTCTATCAAGGGTTCCCTGCTGTTCCATCTCCATTCTTTCCGAAGGATCCATCCTGTCCAGAGTAGCTTTCTGCACGAGCAGGGTATCCAGAGAGATCGCGATAAAACCGGTGCTGTCAGAAGAAGATTCCAACAGATCTTCACACACTTCGGAAGGAGCAGTATAAACCTGATAGAGCTTTGCAAGATATTTGTCAATCGCCTGTTTTGTAATATATGGAATGATCAGTTCTACACTGGCCGTTACTATCATGAAGAACATGGCAAGGAAAATAAGTTTGCGGTGAGGGCGGACATAGTGAAGCAGTCTGCGGATGAGCGTCCTGTCATAAAGTTTGCCGCCGGCGCTGTCTTCAACAAAGGGAGAGCCGTTCATCAGTCCTCACCCCTTTCGATGCCTGCGATATCATCCTTTATCGCCTCTTCCTCAAGCTGCTGCATCCTGTAAAGTTCTGTGTAGAAACCCTCGTGCTCAAGAAGTTCCGCATGAGTTCCCTGCTCAACAACCCTGCCATTATCGATTACAATGATGTGGCCTGCGTTCTGAATCGTACTTATCCTGTGCGCTATAAGTATGGAAGTAAGATTTCTGATTTCATGTTTAAGACGGGAGAGAATCGCCGCTTCGGTTTCTGTATCAACGCTGGAGAGCGAATCATCCAGCACAAGTATTTCCGGTGTGACTGCAAGGGCACGAGCAATGGCAACACGCTGTTTCTGCCCTCCGGACAATGTAACCCCGCGTTCACCAACCATCGTATCATATCCATCTGAAAAATCTTCGATCTCAGACGAGATATCCACAATGCGGGCAAGTTCACTGATTCTTTCCGGAGGAATTCCATCTGCCCCGAATGAGATATTTTCAGCAATGGACATCGCAAAAAGGAAGGTTTCCTGGGGAACGTATCCGAACATGCCTCGAATCTTCGAAAGTTTCATGTTCCTTACATCAACGCCGCCGACGAAGACAGTTCCCTCAGGCGGGTCATACAATCTCATCAGCAGCTCCACAAGGGTAGTCTTGCCGGAGCCGGTTCGTCCAACAACACCAAGAGTACTTCCTACGGACAGGTTGAACGAAATATCTTTGAGTACTTCTACGTCAGTTCCGGGATATGTGAATGAGAGGTGTTCAACAGAAATGGCAGGCTCGGGAGTAATGCTGTTCTCTCCGTCAAGAATATCCGGTAATGTGGTGAATATCTTTTGCAGACGCCCCATGCTCGCAGCTCCTCTTTGAAGAATATTAACCACCCATCCAATTGCGATCATAGGCCAGATAAGCATCATAAGATAGCTTGAGAACGCAACGAATTCTCCAAGAGATATCGTTCCCCTGATGACCATTGCACCACCGGCACCCAGGAGAATCGCCATGCTGGCCATGGCCAGGGCTCCTATCATCGGCTGGAACATCCCCCATATCCTTGCGAGTTTAACATTCTGCGAAACGCATTCTTCAGCTTTCCCGGAAAAGAATTTGTTTTCGGATTCCTCATCGCCATATGCCTTGATTACACGCACCCCTGAGAGTGATTCCTGAGCCTTTTCCGTAAGTGTGGAGAATGCCTCTTGAACAGATTCAAAACGCTTATGAATAAGCTTGCCGAATTTCAGCATCATGAGAGCGATCAGCGGCAGTGGGATCATGGTCAGAAGCGTCAGTTTCCAGTTCATAATGACCATGATCGTAACACTGGATAAAGAAAGAAAAATAGCGTCAAATGAAGCTATCGTAGCGATACCGGTAGCCATACGGACAGCACTGATATCATTAGTTGCATGCGCCATGATATCCCCGACCTTGGTCTGATCATAATACTGGGGTGACAGTGTCTGAAGATGGTCGTAGAGTTCCTGCCTGATATTCCTGTCTATCCTGTGACTGGCTCCGATAACGAGGTATCTCCAGAGAAACCTGAAAACTCCCATGAGGATGTAGATCCCGAGAACGGCAAGTCCCAGTGTCAGGATCTGTCCGGAAGTCGCCATTCCGCTTGCAAGCGAATCGATCACTCTCTTGAAGATCTGGGGGACAACGAGCTGCAGCGCATCAACGAAAATAAGGGTGATCAGCCCAAGCCCTATAGCTTTCCTGTGATTTATTATTCTACGCAGAAGATGCTTCAGACTGGATTTATCCAGACCTTTCTTATCTGATTTTGAATTCAAAGAATGCCTTTCAACACATATCCATCATGGTTTTCAGATTCAGACAGGAATTACTCCTCTGATTCTCTTTCAGGTATCATCAGAACATATTCGAAAACATTCAGTTTCTGGAGTTCAGGACGAATAGACCATCCCTCTTCTGTAGGAATGGCAGTAATTATAACCGTCATACCGTACTGTTGTGCTAATTCCCTGGCAATATCGCCAACCAGGGCGTACTTTTCACCAGTATCAATATCCTCCAGAAGGACTGTTTCAGAACGTGATCCGGGGGCTATAACCTCGATTGTGCCGGTGTATTGTACATAACTGTCACTGTCAGCACTGTTTTCAGTGCTTTCAACAGTTCCACAGGCCATAAGCAGGAATCCTGCTGTTAGAAGATATTTCATATTCACTCCTTCAGTGAAGAGACCACGGCTGAAGCTGTTCGGCAGGAATGGATGTGGTATCAGCGATAATACCCCAGCCCCCATTACCAACCCATTTATCGAGAACATCTCTGAGATCCTCAGGAGTCAATTCCTCGATATTGTCAAAAATGGTGTAGGCATTCCGCCAGTCACCTGTGCTGATTTCAAAACTGCCCATCATCCAGCATTGAGTATCCTTGCTTGCAGCCCTCATACTTTCCAGTGTTCTACTTTTCTCAATTGTCCCTCTGACGACATCCGCATCCATCGGATTTTCGATTGCGTCTGCAAGAACTCCGGCCATCAGGGAACAGGCCAGAACAGGTCTTGGAGAGCTGACATACATGTAACCCCAGTTCTGCTGGTAACTCGAGGTTCCGGAAAATGTTGCATAGGTCAGAGCATAATCAGTTCTCAGAACCTGCCAGAGCAGATCATCGACTGCAGTCAGAGCTGCCCTGAACGGGAGTAAATCCTCATGTCCCTGTGGTGGAGCATTGAATTTCACGACAGCGTATGCGGTGGGTATCTGTCTGTGCTGCACTACAACGGTATCGAATGGAACAACGAATATCTCTACAGGCTCATACTCCTGACCACCCTCAGGAATATCGCCAAAAGCATCCTCAAGCATTTCTTTAAGCTCCTCAGAACCTGTAGGTCCAGCATGGGTGATAAGAATATTACCGGATCGAATTCTCTCATCGAGCATATCTTCAATTTCATCTATTGTGAAACCGGCAATTGTTTCCTCGATTCCATCCGGCACGTTTCTGTAAGTGTGCCCGGGCATGAACGCATCATTTGCCACAAACCAGATCCAGCTGTCAGGACTGTAGTATTTCTCCTGAAGATCCTGAATATAACTTTCACGCACCTGTTCAACTGCCTGTGAGCTGAACTCCGGGTTGAGCAAGCAGTCGCCGAAGGCTGATAGAAGTACAGACAGATCGTCCTTCACGCAGCGCAGATGATATCGGCTGAAATCGTAATTGAAACTGCTGATCCATTCTGCCTGTGTCTCATCCATTAGCTCACGCCAGACAAGTCCCGGGTATTCAATTGAACCCATCATCGCGCACTCGAGGGCGAAACGTTCAAGTCCCTGGGTCTCTTCAGTCAGGGCTCGAGATCCACCGATCAGAAAGAGAGAGAGTCCTTCAATATCGTTATTATCAAGTGTCCGGGTGATAACCGGAATACCATTTGAAAGAGTGAATTCTTCAACATCCGGAGGGATTGCGGCAGAAACTGAACCGGCAAGAACTGTCAGGATAATCGATATGTATATTTTCATTGCTGACTCTCCTCTATATCAAGGGGCATCATGATAAATGCAGCGTGCGGTTTCCCCTTTATCCAGGTTTCAAGGAAAGAATTAATATCTTCCGGCTCAACCGCGTTGATGCTGTCAGAATAAGTCGAGTAATACTCCAGATTCCCCGCTACAACCCACCAGAACGGCAACGACTCTATGGCTACATCCTGGGAGGTTTCCTCCGCCATTATCCGGTGACGGTCAAGTTCTTCCTTTGCCAGAATCAAACCCTCAGCATCGTAGTAATCAGGTGACTGCAGCTGTTCGATTTCTTCAAGCAGAAGGTTCAGCGCTTCCTCAGCTCGATCTGGATGAACCATACCGCTGAAGGAGATTACAGGCGAGAAGCGCTGTGTATAATAAGAACCGGAAATACTGATGAAAGGACCATTTGTAACGAGATCCGTATAGTACTCTCTGCTCATCAGACCCAGATATGATCCCCATACATCTGCCGGATAACTTTCTCCTTGGTCAGTCGATATTGATGGTCCCTCAAAGATGACAGAAACGAATCCTGCTCCTGAGGGGCTGTCCACATATACTGTTGTATCTTTTTTTATACTGACAAGCCTCGGCAGCATGTCGTAATTACTTCGACCTCCGTATTCCCACGGAGAAAACAGCTGCTCTGCAAACATGAAAGCCTCTTCGCAGTCCACATCTCCGGAAATGATGAGAGCGGAATTATCAGGAGTGTAGTACATCTCCTGAAAGTATTCCATGGCCGGAGGTGCGGCTGCCAGTATAACTTCAGGTACACCTATCGCACTCTGTCTCCATGGAGCGTCGGCGAAGATGAGCTGCTCCTGGGCCAGCCATAAAAGCCAGAGGGGATGACTCGTTTTCCGCTCGTATTCGTTCATTATCACATCACGCTCGCGCTCCATCTCAACCATATCAAAGAGCGGGGAAGTGATGGCATCGAACATAAACTGCAAACCCTCTTTAAGATTATCGCTGCCAAGCGTAATGTGATACCAGACCCTCTCAGTAGAAGTTGCGCCATTGTTGATAATCCCCAGTTCTCCCATTCTCTGCCTGTATGCGGTCTGATCGGGGAGAGCGGAATTTCCCTTGAAGAACATATGCTCGTAGAAATGCGCAAGTCCGTTTGTTTCAGGAGTTTCGCATGTCGCACCGGTTTTCACTGCAATGCAGATTGTTACTACGGGTGATATATCGTCAGGAGAAACTATTACGGTCAGACCATTATTCAGATGCCTTACTTCGAAGTCGGCTGCTGTTGCGAATACGGCAGCAAGGATCAGCAGCAGGATTCCACTTTTCATTGAAAGCTCCTTTACTGAGAATAAAGGGAGTATTTCTTTAATCGTACAATAGGGAATCTAATATGAACGACTGAATCTGTCCCGGAATTCATATAACTGTTTTCATGTTGACTGGAAATGATACATAATAACCACATGAAACAGAAGTTCAATATAGCAGGAATAATGGATAACGGATTTCTCAGCCTGGAAGCTTTCTCAATTGAGATGGATAAAGGCAATATCACTTCCATAGCAAGAGAATCATGCGATGGTAAATGGAAACACTGTATCGCAGTACCGGGCCTTATTCAGTCACATATTCATCTGTGTCAAACCCTTTTCCGAGGTATGGCAGAGGGACGATCACTTCTTCCATGGCTTTTCGACAGAATATGGCCTCTTGAGGCCGCCCATTCAGAGAAAACACTTGCGGTTTCAGTTATACAGTCACTCAGGGAGCTTTTTGCTTCAGGATGTACCGGGCTTCTTGATATGGGTATTCTCAGATACTCGGAAATAACAGTTGACATTCTCAGGAATTCAGGAGTCAGGGCTCTTGCGGGAAATGCTCTTATGGATATCGGACCGGAGTATATCACTGAAAACCTTTCATGGCTGAAGGAAGAAACCAACCGAGTGAAGAGTGCCTGTGGTGATCTTGTCGGCTACATTTATGCGCCAAGATTCGCACTCTCCTGCTCTCATGATATCTGGAACTGGCTTTCGGATCTTCCTGCAGGAGTCAAAAGAACTACTCATGCTGCAGAAACATCAGATGAGATGAATCACACTTCGATTATGAAAGCTGGAGGTAATATCCATTACCTGCAAAACCGTGGTTTCATTGGACCTGATACGATTCTTGCACACTGCGTTCATCTACTGGAGGGAGAACAGGAAATACTCAGTAAATCGAATACTACTGTAGCGCACTGTCCGTGGGCAAATCTAAAACTGGGCAGCGGTATCGCAGATATTTCAGATCTTGTGAAATCGCATATACGTGTCACACTGGGCAGTGATGGAGCTGCATGCAACAACCGTCTTGACGTGGCAGGTGATGCCCGGCTTGCAATGGGTCTCGCATCGGTAAGCGGCTCTCCGTCATCTCTCCCTTCAGATTTCTGGTTCCGATCCATCACCTCTTCAGCCGCAAATGCCCTGGGATGGGATAACGTTGGAACACTGACACCCGGATACGCTGCTGATCTGGTTCTGATAGAACCTTCTGCTGAAGAATGGGAGGAACTTACACTCGCGGAGGACCCTGTCCGTTATCTTCTGGAATTGGATTGGCCATCAAGAGTAAGGCTGACAATTGTCGACGGCAGGATTGTCTATCAGGACGGTTTCTTTCCAACACTGCCCGAACTCCCGATGGGAATCGGCAAGGCAAGGCGGGAAGTGCACCAAAAAGCCTTTCAAATATCAGGGATATCAGCATCACTGTGAGCGATGAAAAACAGGGAAGGCTTATCGAGATAGCCCTCAACCGACCTTTATGGAACACTTACACCTATTGCCTGCCTGAGGAAATGGATAATGAAAATCCCATTGGCTGCAGGGTTATCGTACCTCTTGGTAAAAGCAGGGTAATCGGATACATCTGGGGAATCACCCATAGCGCAGCGGATATCAGAATAAAGAACGTCCTCGCAAGGCTGGATACATCTCCCCTCCTCCCTCCGAATATTCTTGAACTTGTCCATTGGGCAGCCGAATATTATCAAGCCCCTCCTGGAATGATGATAGCCGCGGCGCATCCTCCGGGAATCTCAGGCAAAGCGGAGAAAACCGTCATGCTTCTTGACAAACTTGATCCATCTAACCCGCTCAGTGAATTGCTTCCTTTGGGTAGTGCGATTCCTGCCAGAATACTGAAAGACAATCTGAACAGACAATTCCCCCTTGAAAAGCATCTGGCTCAAATGGAAACGGACGGAATAATCCGGATATTTTGGAAACCGGTGTCAGAACCGGAACCAGTTCGGGAAAGAATGATAGAACCCTTCAGCGATAGTCCGAACCTGACCAGGAAAGCTGAAGCAATCAGGAAACGTGCTCCGAAACAGGCTGAAATTCTTTTTTATCTGGCCACTTCTGAAACCGCTGTTCCCCGCAGACAACTGCTTCTGGCAACTGGAGCCAACCATTCATCTGTCAGAGCCCTCATAAATAAGAAGCTCATCAGAGAATTTTATAGAAGAAAGTACAGAGAACCTTTTACTAATATCGATATTGAGGACGAAAAGAAGATTCCAACTCTCTCGGAACAGCAGAATGCTGCGCTGGAGAGCATTTGCGGGAACATGAACGAGGGTTCTGTTTTTCTTCTCCATGGTGTTACGGGAAGTGGAAAGACAGAAGTGTACCTGAGAGCGATCTCCGAAGTAATCAAAAAGGGCCGCAATGCTCTTGTCCTTGTTCCTGAAATCTCGCTCACACCTCTTACCGTTTCACGATTCAGCAGAAGGTTTCCAGGATTGGTAACTGTACTTCATAGCGGAATGACTCCCGGAGAGAGGCTGGACAGCTGGAATCTTGCCAAACAGGGCAAAAGAAAGATCGTGATAGGACCTCGAAGCGCAATTTTCGCTCCGCTTCCAGATACCGGAATAATCGTTGTTGATGAAGAGCATGACAGCAGTTACAAGCAGAACGAACTGCCAAGATACAACGGTCGTGATATTGCGGTTGTCAGAAGTATGAGAGAAAATATCCCAGTAATTCTTGGGTCGGCAAGCCCCTCAATGGAATCCTACGGAAACTCTGTCAAAGGCAAATACAGGCTTCTGGAGCTAAAGGAAAGGATAGACGGTCTCCCAATGCCGGAAACCATCCTGGTTAACGCCGGAAGGATGAAACATCCTCTTCTTTCAAAGGAACTCCTAATCGGAATTGGCAAAAGAACTGTAAAGGGAGAGCAATGCATCGTTCTCATAAACAGAAGAGGTTTCTCTCCCACACAGATGTGCAAAAACTGCGGTCACCGTGAGGAGTGTCCCAACTGCGGTGTAACTCTTACTTACCATAGAAAGGGACAGGTTCTCAGATGTCACTACTGCGGACACTGGAAGGCAGCCTTAAGGAAATGCCCGAAATGCGGTTTTGATGAGTTCTCTCATATGGGTCCTGGAATACAGAAAGTAGAAGAAGCGCTCGGGAAACTTCTTCCGCAAACCAAGGTCATCAGAATGGACGCTGATACAACAAGAGGTAAGAATGCTCACTGGAATATTCTTGGCTCATTCGCAAAGGGTTCTGGAGATGTACTTCTTGGAACTCAGATGGTCGCAAAAGGTCATGATTTCCCGGGAGTAACTCTGGTTGGAATAATCGCTGCGGATATGGGACTTGCCTTCCCCGATTTTCGAGCAGCTGAAAGGACTTTCCAGCTGATCCTTCAGGTTGCCGGAAGGGCTGGCAGGGGTTCTATTCCCGGCGAGGTTGTACTGCAGACTATTGATATTGAGAACACAACCATCAGGACAGCCGCAAGACATGATTACAAAAAATTCTGGAAAGATGAAAGCAAGGTTCGTAAAGCTTTCGGATATCCGCCTTTCGGGAATCTCATCAGATTTGTCTGGAGCGGACTGGATAATGAGAAAGTCCGCAAAGCCGCACATTCAAGTGTGAAGGGAATTCAAACCCCTGCTGTAAATATTTCTTCTCCGCAGGAAGCCGCTTTCCCCAGAATCAACAGACGATGGAGATGGAGCGCACTTGCCAGATCATCATCAAGGAAATCACTGGCCGAGTTATCACGGAGAATTAGAAAACAGTTTGAAAAAATACCGCATCCGGGTGTGCGTCTGGAAGTTGATGTAGACCCTCACAACCTCCTATAGGGGACGCACCACACTTCATCAACTTACGGAAAATAATTCCTTCTTTGAATTATGACTAATTATGTTATTGAATAAATGAAATGAAGATATGTGATACAAGGTTATGTTTCTGTTATTCTTTGAATTGCGGACTTCAATTCATCTGTTAATTTGAATCGTCGTGCAGCAGATAAAACTCCTTGAGCACTCAAATTCAGTATTTTACCTGTATCGACAAGACTCATCCCCAATTGATTCACAAGTGCGTAACTCATGAATTCCCTCGCTCTTGATGAAGCTCTACTTCTACCTTTTGAAGTTAGTGTTGTATGAGTTACACCCCAATATTCATTCATGAATTCCAGAAGTTTGTCAATTATCTCATGTTCGCGTTCACGTTTCCTTAGAAATGAGCCCTGTTGGTCTTTGATCCTGGCGTAGATCTGCCTGGCGAAATCAATGTCTCCAAGTATTCTATGTTGAGTGTGATTACTTCTTTTCTGTTCTCTTGCTTCCTCACGCGAAAGTAATCCTTTAGAACCAAGAAGATATGAACCTTCATTCAATTCACTGTCGGATACGACTGGAACACTTTCATCTTCCTTAATGAACTTAATATACTGAGTTGTCTTTTCGTTTCTGTGATCTGATATCAAATCAAGAACTTCTTCTGATGCCTGCCAAGGGTAAAATCCTTTAAAAAGGATTCCTATATGACCAGTCCATGGATATCTCCCTAACTCTTCAAGACTCGTCACAATCCCAGCCTTAAGAGGGTTGAGATGAATGTAGCGTATAAGTTTTAACAAGTACCGATCAGCTTGAACAAGTATTGATCTGTACCTGTTCTGAAACAGATGACCTGCTCTGTCATACTTATGATTGAAATAAATTGCATGCCCTGTCAGCAGTTTCTGCATGAATTTTGCTACCGGTATATCGCCTGTACGGAGAAGAAAGTGAACATGATTTGGCATCAATGCCCAGGCATATACTGAAATCCCTGTCTGATCTACGCACTTTTCAAGACGAGAGACGAACCGTTTCCTGTCCCTGTCGTCCTTAAAGATAGACCCCTTTTCAATACCACGCGCTATGACATGGTGTACTGCATTCTTCCAATCCAATCGGTTTGTTCTTGGCATGATACTATTAGTGTACGAATAAATCGCTCAAATATCAAGTGTCATTATTGTTATTGAATAAAACAAAGATAATCTTGCATACTAATTCATATATATTAGTAATGCAATAATATTACGACATATAAGTTGAAGAAGTGTGCTACGTCCCTGAGAAGAAGTCGGATAGATACATGATGGAGTGGAAAAGGGTTGCT
>JAIOQY010000002.1 GCA_021108435.1 Candidatus Aegiribacteria sp. | reverse complement strand
AGGAAATGTCCGGTATGGGAATCCTTGTTCGAGGCCAGTTCTTCAGGTGTGCCGGTAGCTATTATGCATCCTCCGGCGTCCCCTCCGTCCGGTCCCAGATCGATAATCCAGCCGGCATTCTTGATAACGTCAAGATTGTGTTCGATTACGATGACAGTATTCCCCGTGTTTACAAGCCGTCCCAGAACCATCAGCAGTTTCTTGACATCATGGAAATGAAGCCCTGTAGTTGGTTCATCAAGTATATAGACGGTATGAGATGACCCTGACCGGGCAAGCTCTCTCGCCAGCTTGATTCTCTGGGCTTCTCCCCCGGACAGAGTTGTGGCCTGCTGGCCAAGCTGCAAGTAACCGAGACCCACGTCATCAAGTACTTTCAGTATCCGGTACACCTGTGGAACCCTTTCGAAATGATTCAGAGCTTCGCTTACAGTAAGATCCAGAACTTCTGAGATATTAAGCCCCTTATATGTGATTTTCAAAGTTTCTTTGTTGAATCTATGTCCCCTGCACGCTTTACATTCAACGAACACATCCGCCAGGAAGTGCATTTCAATTTTGATTACACCGGCTCCTCTGCACTCCTCGCACCTTCCACCCTTGACGTTGAAACTGAATCGGCCGGGTTTGTATCCCCTGATTCTTGCCTGGGAGGTCTTCGCGAACAGCTCTCTTATGTGACCGAAAACCTTGGTGTAAGTTGCCGGATTTGATCTGGGAGTTCTACCGATGGGATCCTGTGAAATATTTATTACCTTATCGATTCTCTTCTCGCCTTCCAGAGATCCGTAAGGCCCGGGGCGTTCTCTTGAAGATCCCCCTGTTGCCGCTGAAAGGGCGGGGTAGAGTGTCTGGCTTATAAGGGAGCTTTTTCCTGATCCGGATACACCGGTTACACAGATGAATCGTCCCAGTGGAATCTTAAGAGTAACATCCTTCAGATTATGGAGGCTGGCTTTTCTCAGGATGATTGAATCCTTTCCCATATCGGATATCACGGGTACCGTCCTGTGGATGAATTTGCGTCCGGACAGATAATCCCCTGTAAGCGAATCAGGTGAGGCGATTATATCCAAAGGGGTTCCGGCGGCAACAATACTGCCTCCGTGAATACCTGCCCCCGGGCCGAAATCAATTATGTGATCGGCGTGGAGTATCGTTTCATGGTCATGTTCCACCACGAGAACCGTGTTACCGAGATTCTTGAGTTCATCGAGAGTGGACAGCAGTCTGAGATTATCCCTCTGGTGAAGGCCGATGGTAGGTTCATCAAGTACATAAAGAACTCCTGTGAGACCGCTGCCGATCTGGCTGGCAAGCCTTATTCTCTGGGCTTCTCCCCCTGAGAGGGATGGCGCTGACCTGTTAAGTGTAAGGTAATGAAGACCGACGTTTACCAGGAATTCAAGACGACCTCTGATCTCCTTCAGAAGTTCGCCTGCAACCTTTATGCGCCAGTTATCGAGTTCAAGATTGAAAAAGAAATTGTGCAGCTCCTTGACTGTCATCGAATTCAGTTCATGAATTCCTTTACTCCCAACAGTTACAGCTCTGGCTTCTCTTCTTAATCTTGTACCCTTGCAGGTAGAACAGTGTGTCCTGTTGAAGAATTTCTCGTAGTATTTCCTCGCAGCCTGGCTGGCTGTAGAACGGTGACGACGCTCCAGCCTGGGTATCACGCCTTCCCAAATAGTCTCCCAGGTTCCGCTGCTTTTATTTGAAGACCAAGAAATACTGATCTTCTTATCGCCAGAACCGTAAAGAATAGCGTCCTGTACATCTTCAGACAGGCTTTTCCATGGAGCGCCAAGATTGAAATCCAGCGCTTTGGACAATGCTTTGACAAGATAATTTCCCTGTCCTGATGGAATTCCCCATGGTCCTACAGCTCCATCTTTGATGGAGAGGGCTTTCCTCGGGATAACCAGAAGCGGATCGACCTTCATTTCGTATCCGAGACCCGAACACTCCTGACACATACCGGCTGGGTTATTAAAACTGAAAAGCTGGGGAGTAAGATCCGGCATACTGATACCGCACCAGGCGCAGGCACTGTGTTCGCTCATGAGAGTCTCTTCATTCGTATCAGCGTTAATCACCGAGATGATACCGTTTCCCTCACTAAGAGCTGTTTCCACGGAATCCATGAGCCTGCCTGCGATGTCTTTACCTTCACAGCAGACAATTCTGTCAACAACCAGGTTCACGTCATTTTTTTTCCTGGCGTTGAGAGTCAGGGGTTCATCAAGGCTATGCAGTACGCCGTTAATCAGCACACGAACGTATCCTTTTTTTCTCAATTCCGGGAAGAGTTCAGCGTACGCTCCTTTTCTGTTGCGAATGAGTGGAGCTGTGATCAGAAGCCTGGTTCCGGCAGGAATTTGCAGAATTGTATCGAGCATCTGCTGAGTTGACTGGCTTGAAACCTCCCTGCCGCATTCAGGGCAGTGAGGGATTCCAGTTCGAGCGAAAAGAACTCTCATATAGTCGGAAATTTCCGTTACCGTACCTACAGTTGATCTTGGATTATGGCTTACTGTTTTCTGTTCAATTGATATTGCGGGTGATAATCCCTCGATACTTTCGTAAAGGGGTTTTTCCAGCTGCCCAAGGAACTGTCTTGCGTAAGCTGAAAGCGACTCTACGTAGCGGCGCTGTCCTTCAGCATAGAGAGTGTCGAAAGCGAAAGAACTCTTCCCTGAACCGGAAACTCCGGTAAGCACCACGAACTGATTACGGGGAAATTCCACCGTGATGTTTTTCAGATTGTGTTCCCTGGCTCCTCTTACGATTATCCTGTCCATAATTCCATTCTCCATGCGTAGTTAAGGATGGAAATGTTCCTATCAACTGTTTAATATACTACTTTCCTTTGGAGGATGTGCCACAATAGCACGCTCAATTCGCGGAGAAGTGGATAACGAATGCATGGAAAAATTGTAAGTATCTGTGGCGTAACCTTCTTGCACTCTTCTTATTTCTGGCATGTTGATTGCTCCACTGTTTCTGGGAAAAAAGAAGCCTGAACGCTGACAGAGTCGAAAAGAAGCCTTTCAGGAAGTTTAACAAGCGGGTGCAACCCCGCAACGAATATTGAAAGCCGAATGGCTGAAAAGATTTATTAACAGAAACTTACTCCCTTCGGGAGGAAGAGAACAGGAGAGGAAACTATGGGAAAGATCATCGGAATTGATCTTGGAACTACGAATTCGTGCGTAGCTGTTATGGAAGGTGGTGAACCTACCGTTATCCCCAATGCCGAAGGATCCAGAACTACTCCATCAGTTGTCGGTTTCAACGACCAGGGAGAAAGACTCGTGGGAGTTGTAGCCCGCAGGCAGGCTGTTGCAAACCCCGAAAATACCATATTCTCAATAAAGAGATTCATGGGCAGCAAATACAATGAAATGAAAGTTGAGAGGGAAAGAGTTCCCTTCAAGGTCGTTGAGGGTTCTAACGGAGATGTCCTGGTGGAAGTACTTGGTAAGAAGTATTCCCCGCCTGAGATATCCGCGATGATTCTTCAGAAGATGAGGCAGACTGCTGAGGACTACCTGGGAGAAAAGGTGGAGAAGGCAGTTATTACCGTTCCAGCGTATTTCAGTGACAGCCAGAGACAGGCGACGAAAGACGCAGGGAAAATCGCGGGGCTCCAGGTTGAAAGAATAGTGAATGAACCTACAGCTGCTGCTCTTGCGTACGGGCTGGACAAAGAATCATCCAACAGGACAATCGCGGTATTCGATCTTGGAGGCGGAACCTTTGATATATCCATTCTCGAAATCGGGGATGGCGTATTCGAAGTGAAAGCAACAAATGGTGACACTCACCTTGGTGGAGATGATTTTGATCAGGAAATAATAAACTGGATGGTTGACGAGTTCATGAAACAGCAGGGAATTGACCTTTCGAAAGATCCCATGGCCCTGCAGAGACTGAAGGAAGCTGCCGAGAGAGCAAAATGTGAACTTTCAACAACCCAGAGCACAAATATCAATCTTCCATTCGTAACGGCCGACTCCGCTGGAGCGAAGCATCTGGATATGACTCTTTCAAGAGCCAAGCTCGAACAGCTTGTTGATAATCTGGTTCAGAGAACCGTTAATCCCTGCAAATCCGCCCTTAAGGATTCGGGATTTGACAGCTCAAAGGTCGATGATGTTCTTCTGGTCGGAGGACAGACTCGAATGCCACTGGTTCAGAAAAAAGTTACGGAGATATTCGGGAAAGAACCTCACAAGGGTGTAAATCCAGATGAAGTAGTTGCTGTCGGTGCTGCCATACAGGCGGGTGTACTGTCCGGTGATGTTAAGGATGTGCTTCTTCTTGACGTTACTCCGCTTACTCTTGGAATTGAGACACTCGGAGGAGTTGCTACACCTATCATAGAGCGCAACACAACAATCCCGACCAAGAAGAGCCAGGTTTTCAGCACAGCAGCTGACAATCAGCCCCAGGTTGAAATTATCGTGCTTCAGGGTGAGAGAAAAATGGCGGCGGACAACAGAGCTGTCGGAAGATTTGTTCTTGATGGAATTCCTCCCGCACCCAGAGGGCTGCCGCAGATTGAAGTGACATTCGATATCGACGCGAACGGGATACTGCATGTTATTGCAAAGGACAAAGCTACAGGCAAGGAACAGAAGATCAGAATTGAGGCTTCCAGCGGTCTCTCCGAGGATGAGATCAAGGGAATGGTTCATGACGCTGAAGTAAACGCCGAGGAAGACGCGAAGAAGAGGGAAATAATCGAGCGCAGAAACCACGCGGATGCTCTGGTCTTTGAGATAGAAAAGCAGCTGAAGGATATTGGTGACAAATTTGACCCGGCTGACAGATCGAGACTTGAAGATGCTGTTTCCGAAATGAAGAAGGCCCTTGATGGTGAAGACGATGACATTATCAAACAGAAGTTTGACAGCCTTCAGGAAACCTGGAAACAGGTAGGAGCTGCATTCCACCAGAGCCAGCAGCAGTCAGGAGAATCTTCGGAACCGGCGGGCGATGCCGGAGGGTCGGATTCAGAACCTGATGATGACAAAACGATTGATGCGGATTACGAAGTAGTTGATGACTGATGGCTGACCCCAGAAGAACAGCAAAACACAGGGGAACACGTACCTCCACCAGTCGAAGGGTTCCTGCAGATGCTGCTCCGGATAATGACGAGGAAATAATACCTGCACCGGAGATAGCTGAGAGCGATGAGAATATTGAAACGGAAGCAGAGGAGATAGAGGGCGAATTATCTGAATTGGAAGAGAAATCTGAGTTGGAGAAAGAACAGCTCCGTGAAAGAATTCTGAGACTTCAGGCTGAATTCGATAATTACAGAAAGCGTCAGATCAGGGAATTCAAACGGCTCTGCGCTCAGGGGAAGAAAGAACTGATTGAGGAGTTGCTGGCGGTTCTTGATAATTACAGTCGCGCCGAGCAATTACTTGATGAAGGTGATCATCCACTGAAAGAAATCGCTGAAGGGCTTATCAGGACATCAGGACAGCTAACCGATATTCTCAGGCAGGAAGGACTGCATTCCCTTGATGTCAAGGTAAATGATACTTTCGACCCAAATTACCATGAGGCAATGCTTGCCGAGGAGGTTGCCGATCTGGATCGGGATATTATTCTTGAGGTGTTTCAGAAAGGGTATATGCTCGGAGACGAACTTCTTCGCCCCGCAAGGGTGAAAGTGGGTAAACCGATAGAACACTCGTCAGTGTCCGATAACGGTTAGACATTGATTTAACGGAAACAGGGAGAATCAGAAGTAGTGAATAAGGACCTCTACTCCATTCTTGGAGTTGACGAGAAAGCTGCACCTGAAGAATTGAAGAAAGCTTATCGGAAGCTGGCCAAGAAATATCATCCCGATGCTAATCCGGGAGATGCAAGTGCAGAAGAGCGATTCAAGGACATTTCCGAAGCCTATGATATTCTAGGGAATACCGAAAAGAAATCCCAGTATGATCTCATGCGCAAAGGTGGAGGAGGCAGCTTCCGCTTCAACGAAACCGGTGCTGGAGGAAGAAGTCCTTTCGACTCCGGAGGACTTGATGACATTCTGCGCTCTATGTTCGGCGGCGGCGGCGGATTCGAATTTGGGAACAGAGGTGGATTCGGTCAGCAAGCCGCATCCAGACCGACAGTAGTCATCACTGTTCCTTTCAGAACTGCAGCACTGGGTGGAGATGTCCGTGCAGACCTCTCCGTTCCTGTGACCTGTCCTGTCTGCCTGGGTGCAGGTGGATCAGGAGAGAAAACCTGTTCACAGTGCGGAGGAGCTGGAAGAATTCAGCAGGGACAGATGGTGCTGCCGTGTCCATCATGCGGTGGACAGGGGAAAACGTATACCAATATCTGTGAAAGATGCGCAGGTTCGGGAGAGATTACAAGCACTGAAAGCGTAAAGATAACCATTCCTCCCGGCTCAGATAGCGGGACAGTTCTTCGGCTAGTAACCCCCTCGCGCAAACCTGTTCTGGTGAAGCTGAAAGTCAAGAGTGACAGATTCCTCCGAAGTGAGGGAAGGGACATTCACTGCAACGTGACAATTTCCGCTCCACAGGCAGTCCTTGGCACGAAGCTCAAGATAAGAACTCTTGAAGGGAAGATTCTGCTTAACATTCATCCTGGAACTCAGCCCGATACCATTTTAAGAATTCCCGGCAAGGGAGTTTTGTACAGGGGTACAAAAGGTGATCAGCTCGTTCATGTTGATGTGGAACTCCCGGCGTCTGTTTCCGCTGAAGAGAAAGCTCTCTGGGAGAAATTGGCAGAGAGCGGGAAAAGAAAAGCTTGACGCAGGGAGAAACGGATATTATTCCCGGACGAACTAACTCAAGGTCTGATTGGGAGGATAACT
>JAIOQY010000001.1 GCA_021108435.1 Candidatus Aegiribacteria sp. | reverse complement strand
AAAGATCTATTCCGTTTGATATCACTTCAAGACGATCGGATACGTCCGGAATCCAGCTCTTAAGCTCCGCTGCTGCCCCATCGCTGACGCAAATAACGATATCGTACAATGGATAGAACAACCTGTCAGTAAGTCGTCCGGCAATTGTTCCGCGTCTTCGGTTTGAAGTACTGTGCTCAGTTGTAATCAATCGTCCATTCAGAGGTATTCCATCCCGTACAAGACTGGCAATCATCTGCGATGGAAACAGGTGTGAATGAATTATGTCAGCATGCTCAAAATAAGTTTCCTGCGGCATTCCAGCGAGTCGTAACAGTGCCCTTGGATCGTAAGGAGAAGAAAGTCCGAGAGAAAAAATACCTGTCCCTGTCCACCCGTGTTCACTTCCGGCCAGGGAAATAAGAACACTTCTCTCTCCGCGAGTAAGGTATCCTCGATGCAGACTCAGAGCGAGCCTTTCAGCTCCCCCTGTTTCAAGGCTGTTGATAACCTGAACAATTATCATTGTATTATTTCTTTGTTGGAACCATATTGACTACAGATAATTCTGACGTAAATCTAAGTGCAGTCGCACAGAAAGAGAAGTTAACCGTCGAATGGGGTTCAAATTGTCAAGAGAAGATCTGCTGAACGAAGAACTCGAGCTCTTCAGAAAAGAGAAGGAAAACGTCAAAGAATTCGTAAGATCGTCGCTCTCCTGTTTCTTTTTGATCTTGCAAGGCATATTTTTCATTTCGATCTGTTTGGCTTTCCAGCTCTGTTATCCATAGAGATAGCGATTCTCCTGGTTTCACTGAAAGTGATATGGATGGTTCATACACAGACCAAAGTGGAACATTTTCAGTTCTGGATACTAAGCTCAATCGAATTTCAGATGAACAATATGGCACATCGTGTAAGAAAGATTGAAAAAATGCTGGAGAAGGAAACAGTATCTCCGACTGAATAAAGAACCGAATATCCCGGTTCCCATGTCGTTTTTAACAGTGGGTGGCACTGAAATGGTGCCGGGGGACAGAATTGAACTGTCGACACACGGATTTTCAGTCCGTTGCTCTACCAACTGAGCTACCCCGGCACCGGAAGAGCCAATTTACGAAAACGGATTCAAAAGGTCAAGCTTTCAAACTCCGGAAAAACCTCAGAATTCCAGTCCTTTCAAAAGACCATTCATATCAAGGTCATCCCTTATCCCGAAACGTGTCAGGGAAAAATCATATTTCACGGGATCATCAGGGCACAGGGTTCTGAAACCTTCCGTAGCTTCCTCCACCGCCCTCCAGTCAGCCGCCCGTCTTGAAGTGAATCCAAGGAGTTTTGCTACTCTGAACATATGCGTGTCAAGCGGAACGTACAGCATGGATGATTCAATACCTTCCCATCCTCCGGGATCTACATCATCGCTGCGCACCATCCACCGCATCCAGAGATTCAGTCTTTTACAGGCGCTTCCCTTCGAAGGCATGGACAACATGCTCGAAGTACTCAAACCGGCCTTTCTCATAATCGCTACAATCATCAATTCCAGAGCTTCGATGTATCCCTTTGATGAAACGGCATGAGTCAGCAGATTACCCAGACTTCTATATTCGATCTGCAGATCTGAAGCTGCCTTCAGGATACATGCAACTTCCAACCCCTGCGTAAAGCGGTATCTGAAATCACAGAAAAGACTCTGAAGCGTTTCGAGAGATGTCTCACCAAGAAACCGGGATGGTGAATCTCCAAGTTCATCAAGTACGGAACCGGCAGCGTTCAGTATCTGCGAAACTCTTCCGTATGCCAGTCCCGATGCTACAAGACCCGCTATTTCTCTGTCATAAAGATCTTCATAGCGATAGAGATATTCAAGAGGATCTGGGTGTACAAATTCTCTTCTGTTAAGGCGGAGGTAGAGGCGGTCGAGAGTATCTTTCAGAGTCTTAATTGATTCCTTAAGCGGGGACACGCATAGAGTTGCGTGTCCCCATTATGCTGTTATTCAATGATATGCAGCCAGTCTCCAAGCAGGTACTGAATTCTGCCGATCAGAAGGCTGATACGACCCATGACGGTGAAACCGAAAGTGGCTCCGAAACCGAGCATGATAACCCAGATACCGA